>NZ_JBHWIV010000002.1:115173-262251 GCF_042731675.1 Kitasatospora sp. NPDC059827
CCTGCCCGCGCCCGCCGGCCCGCGCCCGGCACCGGTTCGTCCGGTGCCGGGCGTTCGGCTGTGCGGGCGCTCGGCTTTCCGGCTACGAGACCTTGAGGTGCGCCAGCGTGACGATCAGCCGGTCGGCGATGCCCTCCGGCCACGGAAAGGCGACCGTGACCGCCCGCTGGTGGGCCAGTCCGTGCAGGCCCAGCCAGAGGGCCACGGTGTCCGCGAACGGGTCGTCGCTGCTGGACGCGCCCGTGGCCACGCATGCCTCCAGGGTTTCGACGAACAGGTGCAGGAGCTCCTGGCCGAGGGTGCCCATGTCGTCCGCCGTCACGGTGGTGTCCTGGAGCGCGGGCACCCAGACGCCGCCGAACATGGTGCGGTAGCGCTCGGGGTGCTCCCGGGAGTACGCCAGGTAGGCGTGGCAGAGGGCGGTGAGCCGCTGCCGGGGGTCGTCGCCGGCCGTGTCGACGGCGGCGCGCAGCCGGGCCTCCATCTGCTCGAAGGCCTGCCGCACCACGGCCAGCATGATGGCCGGCTGGTCGGGGAAGTGGCGGTAGATCGAGGGGGCGGCGATCCCGACCCGGCGGGCGACCGAGCGCAGGGTGACGGCGGTCTCGGTGCCGGCCTCGTCGAGCAGTTCGACCGCGGCGGCCACGATGTCCTCGCGCAGGCGGGCACCTTCCCCGCGACGGTTGCGGGCGCGGACGGGGGCTGTGCTCGATTCGTTTCCCATGGCGTGAGCTTACAGGTGAAAACTTACGAGCGGCAGCTCTTGTCAGTCGTGAGCTTACGTGTGTAACTTTACGGCTGTAGCCACCACCGCCACCGCCACCACCGCTGAGCCGAACGGAGCACACCGTGAACACCACCGTCGTCACCCACGCCACCGAGGTCGTCCTGCCGGGCGAGGTCGAGCCGAGCGGCCTGCGGCTGCGCACCCGCGACCTCCCGCCGCCGAGCGCGGGACACGTCCTGCTCCGGATGGACGCCACCGGGGTCTCCTTCGCCGAGCAGCAGATGCGCCGCGGCAAGTACTACGACCAGCCGCCCTTCCCCTTCGTGCCCGGCTACGACGTGGTCGGCACCGTGGTCGCGACCGGCCCCGGCGTCGACCCCGCGATGGTCGGGCGCCGCGTCGCCGCCGTCACCAAGACCGGCGCCTGGGCCAGCCACCTGCTGCTCGACGCCGCCGACGTCGTCCCGGTGCCGGACGGCGTGACGGCCGCCGACGCGGAGACCGTCGTGGTCAACGGCGTGACGGCCTGGCAGATGCTGCACCGGACCGCGAAGGTGCGCCGGGGCGGCACGATCGTCGTGCTCGGCGCCAACGGCGGCGTCGGCTCGACCCTGGTCCAACTGGCCCGGCACGCCGGGATCACGGTGATCGGCACGGCCTCCGCGCGGCACCACGACACCGTCCGCGCCCTGGGCGCGACCCCGGTCGACTACCGCGACCCCGAGCTGTACCGGCGCATCCGGGAGCTCGTGCCGGACGGCGTCGACGCGGTGTTCGACCACGTCGGCGGCGCCGGACTGGAGCAGTCCTGGTCGCTGCTGCGCCGCGGCGGGGTCCTGGTGTCCTACGGCACCGCCGCCACCAAGGACGAGGCCGGCAACTCGCAGCTCCCGGTGTTGAAACTGTTCGCCCGGCTGGCGCTGTGGAACAACCTGCCCAACGGCCGGTCCGCGCACTTCTACAACTTCTGGGCGGGCAAGCGCCGCCCGGCGGCCTTCCGGGCCCGGCTGCGCGAGGACCTCACCCAGGTGCTGGCCCTGCTCGCCGACGGCACGCTCGCCGCCCAGATCGCCGCCGAGTTCCCGCTCGACGAGGCCGCGGCGGCGCTCGCCCTGGCCGAGTCGCGCACCGTCGCGGGCAAGGTCGTCATCGTCCCGTAGTCGGGGACCGGCGTCGGCCGGACGCCCGAAACCCCCTTTGCCGCACCAGGATTGGAGCTCCGCCCATGGTCGACCCAGCTGCCGCCCGGACCGTCCGCCGCCGTTGGTGGTGGTCCCTGTGGGGCCTGATGGCGGTGTCGGCGGTCGGCATCGCGGCCGTCTTCGTCCCGCCGTACCTGACCGGATCCTCGTACGCGCCCATCGACCGGAGCATCGTCGGCTACTACGCGAGCCTCGTCGTCCACGCCGGGCCGGCCGGACTGACGCTGGTCATCGGGCCGTTGCAGTTCGTGCCGCGCCTGCGGACCCGCTACCCCCGGCTGCACCGGATCGCCGGCCGGGTGTACCTGGTCTCCGTGGTGGCCGCCTCGGCCGCGGCCCTCTACGCCACCACGGTGTCGCCGAGCGGCTTCCCGCTCCAGGTCGCCTTCTCCCTGCTGACGGCGGCCTGGCTGTACACCGCGGCCCAGGCCTACCGGACGATCCGGCGCGGCGAGGTGCAGCTGCACCGGATCTGGATGATCCGGAACTACGCGCTGACCTTCGCCGCGGTGACCCTGCGGATCTACCTCCTGGCCGGCCTGGCGCTGGCGAAGGTCGTCCCGTCCCTGACGTTCCGGGACGTGTACACCACGGCGGGCTGGGTGGCCGTCCTGGGCAACGTGCTCGTCGCGGAGTACTTCATCGTGCACCGGACGCTGGAGCGCTCGACCCGCCGGCGGCGCGACGGCTCCGCCCCGGTGACCGTCGCGGGCACGGCGGGCACGACGGCCTCGACGGCCTCGACGGCCCAGCGGGCCTGACCGGCCGGCCGTCGGTCAGGCGGTGTCGGCGGCGGCCGCCGCGATGCGGGCCTCGATCTCCGTCAGGATCGGCCGGTAGGCGTCCTCGTAGGTGTGCATCCGGTCCAGGCACTCGGCGAACAGCCGCCGGGAGCGGGACCTGCGGTGGGGCATCAGGCCGTAGCGGCGCAGGCGCACCGAGCGCATGTCGACCATGAACCCGGGTCGGCAGCGCACGCCGTGGGCGTGCCGGACGGTCTCCTCGGCCTCGCGCAGCAGGCTCAGGTAGGCGTCGTGGCCGACCTTCCAGCGAGCGGCCTCCTCCGGGGTGCCGGGCACCTCGACGCCGCGCAGGGGCGGCAGGACCGGGTCGGCGATGTCGTAGAGGGTGAACTCCAGCCCCTCGGGCGCCTGGGCCCAGGACATCACCCGCCACGGCCACGGGATCAGGGTGTAGGTGCGGTGCTGTACGCGGATCACGCGGTTCCCCCCGGTGTCGGTGCGCATCGGTCCGGCGGCCGGGGCCTGATGCCCCGGGCCGGCTGCCCCGGGCCTGGCGTCAGCGTAGAGGATGCCGCGGGCGGGGCGGAGGCCGTCGGCGTGGGGCCCGACGGTTGATCATCGGGCGTCAAGTTGTCTGTACAGCTACGGGTTTCTTGACGGCCACCGGCCGGACACCGGACTCCGCCGCTGCGTCCACCTCGGTCTCGTAGACCTGACGGGTCCGACACGAACGGCCGCTCCCGGGCCGGTGCCGGAGACCCCCAGTCCGTCAGCAAGGAGCCCCACCCCATGAGTCCGAAGCCCGAACTGTCGCGCCGCAGCCTCCTCGGCGGCGCGGCGGCGGCCGCGGTGCTGTCCGCCCTCCCGCTCAGCGTCCAGCAGGCGCTCGCCGCGCCGGCCCGGCCCGGACGGCTGGCCGACATCGAGCACGTCGTGGTGTTCATGCAGGAGAACCGCGCGTTCGACCACTACTTCGGCACCCTGGCGGGCGTCCGGGGCTTCGGGGACCGCACCGCCGTGCGCGGCGTCGACGGGCGCTCGGTGTTCCACCAGCCGGATCCGAGCCGCAAGGAGGGCCACCTGCTGCCCTTCGCGATGAACGCCGCCCACACCAACGCCTACCAGCAGGGCGCGCCCGCCTTCGGCTTCGTCGACTCGATGAACGCCTGGAACGACGGCCGGGCCGACGGCTCGGTCACCCGCCGCTCCTCCGGGTGGCTCGGCCAGGGCTACTACGAGTCCGCGGACATGCCCTTCTACCACGCGCTGGCCTCGGTGTTCACGGTCTGCGACGCCTACTACGCGTCCGTGCAGTGCAACACCAACACCAACCGCGAACACCTGATGACCGGGACCAGCGGCGGCACCGTGCGGGACACCCCGGTCACCGACAACACCGAGATCCCCGGCGGCTACGAGTGGACCACCTACGCCGAGCGCCTGGAGCGGGCCGGCGTCAGCTGGAAGACCTACCAGGCCCTCGACAACTTCGACGACAACGCGCTCGCCTGGTTCGCCCCCTTCGTCAAGGCCAAGCCCGGTGAGCCGCTGTACGAGCGCGGCATGCGGGCCGTCGGCGACCCGGCGAAGAAGGACGACCCCTTCGCGATGGGCGACGCCCTGGTCGAGGCCTTCACCGCCGACGTCCAGGCCGACCGGCTGCCGCAGGTGTCCTGGATCGTCGCCCCGGCCGCGCTCTCCGAGCACGCCAACTACGCGCCGCCGAACGGCGAGCACCTCACCGCCCGGCTGCTGTCGGCGCTGGCCGCCAGGCCCGAGGTGTTCCAGAAGACCGTCTTCATCCTCAACTACGACGAGCACGGCGGCTTCTTCGACCACCAGCTGCCGCCCGTCCCGCCGCTGGCCGCCGGGCGGGGCAGGTCGAACGTGCCGGTGGACGGCGAGGTCGTGGTCCGGGTGAGCAAGGCCGGGAAGACCTACCACCGGGTGGTCGGCCAGGACGGCCGGTACGGGGTGAAGGCCGCCGACGGCACGCTCGGCTGGTCCGACACCCTGCCCGCCGGGGAGACCCTGGTCTCCGGCCCCTACCCGATGGGCCTGGGCGTACGGGTGCCGATGGTGGTGGTCTCGCCGTGGACCCGCGGCGGCGTGGTCGACTCCACCGTCTACGACCACACTTCTGTGCTGCGCTTCCTGGAGCAGCGCTTCGGCGTCCAGGAGCCCAACATCAGCCCCTGGCGGCGCTCGGTCTGCGGCGACCTGACCCAGGTCTTCGACTTCTCCGGCCGCAACCCCGCCTGGCCGCAGCTGCCCGACACCAGCGGCAACCGGCAGAAGGTGGTCGACACCGGCAAGCTGCCCGCCCCCACCGTGCCCAGCCCGCAGACCTTCCCGCAGCAGCAGCGCGGCACCCGCTCCGCCCGCCCCGCGCCGTACGACCTGCTCGTCAAGCCGCGGCTCAAGGGCGACGAACTGACCCTGGACTTCGTCAACCAGGGCCGCCAGGGCGCGGTGTTCGCGCTCTACCCGGCCCCCGGCGAGGCGCCCCGGTACTACACGGTGGCGGCGAAGAGCCGGCTGTCGGACGTCTGGAAGGTCGGGCCGCAGGGCTACGACCTGCGGGTGCACGGCCCCAACGGCGCGCTGTGGCACCTGCGCGGCGACACCGCCTCGGCGTACGAGGTGTCGCTCTCCGAGGAGCGCGGCGGCAAGGTGCTGGAGGTCGACGTCATCAACCGCTCGCGCACCGCCCGGACCTTCCTGGTCGGCGACCTCGCCTACGGTGACGGACTGCGCGAGGTGCGGGTCCCGGCCGGCGACGACCGGACCGTCAACGTCGCCGTGGGGCCCGAGGGTTGGTACGACGTCGCGGTGGGCGTCCTGGATGACCTGGGCTTCCGCCGCCGGATCGCCGGCCGCTTCCCGTGGGACGACCGCACCGTCACCGACCCGGCCCTCGGCCTGGCCGACCCGCTCACCGTGAACGTCGCCCTCGGCGCCGCCTCCACCACCATCGACGAGCCGGTCCTGCTGCCCGGCCGCCCGGCCAGGGTCACCGCGACCTTCGCCGCCACCGAGGCGCTCACCCGCTTCGAGGCCCGGCCGCTGCTCCCGCCCGGCTGGACGGCCACCGCCGTCACCGCGCCGCCCGCCGCCCTCGCCGCCGGTGCCACCGCGACCGCGGTCTGGGACGTCACCCCGCCCGCCCAGCTGCCCGCCGGCGCCACCCACCGCCTGCTGGTCACCGCCCGTGCCCTGGCCGGCGGCCGCTTCGCCGTCGCGGACGGCGAACTCGCCGCCCGCCCGGCCCCGGTGATGACCGGCCACCTGCTGGACGAGGACTTCGAATCGCTGGCCGACGCGCTCCGGCCGGAGGGCGGCGTGCTCGGCTGGACCGCCCGGGCGCCCGAGGGCTGGTCGGTGGTCAACGCCCCCGGGATGCCGCAGGGCACCGTCCGGCTCCAGGGCTGGACCTTCCACACCAAGCGCGAGTGGACCGTGCCCGCCGGGCAGGACCGCGGCAACTTCGGCCGCGCCCTGGGCGTCGTCGCCGTCGCCGACCCGGACGACTGGGACGACACCGGCTCGCCGTCCCGCAAGGGCGTCTTCGACTCCACCCTGGTCTCGCCCGCGGTCCCGATCCCGGCCGGCACCGCCACCCTCCACCTGGCCTTCGACTCGCACTACCGCCAGGAGGCCCCGCAGAAGGCCGCCGTCACCGCGGTGTTCGACAACGGGACCGAGACCCGGCTGGTCTTCTACAGCGCGGACGCCACCGGCAACGACAACGCGGGCAAGGACGCCCAGAACGTCCAGGTCGTCCGGCAGTTCGCGGTGCCGACGGGCGCGCGTTCGGTGACGTTGAAGTTCCGGATGTACGACGCGGGCAACAACTGGTACTGGGCGGTGGACCACATCCGGCTGGACACCCGCCCGATCACGGGCTGACCCGGTCGCGCCGCGCCGGTCGCTGTCGCGACCGGCGCGGTCGCCGTTCCCGGCCGTGGGCAGAGTGGTTCAGCCCGTGGGGATGCCGACCTGGTCGCGTTCGAGGGCGGCGCGCAGGGTGGCGAGGGCCTCGGCCGCGGCGGACAGCGCGGCGGCGTCGAGGGTGTCCGCGAGCAGCTCGGCCAGGCCCTCGGTGACGGTCCGCTCCGCCGCCTCGACCAGCCGGGTGCCCTCGTCGGTCAGGACCAGCAGCGAGGACCGGCGGTCCGCCGGGTTCGGCCGGCGGGCGGCCCACCCCTGCTTCTCCAGGCGGTCGACGCCCTTGCTGGTCGCCCCGACGCCGATGGCGAACTCGGCGGCGAGGTCGGCCACCCGGCACCCGGGGCGGCGGTGCAGGTAACCCAGGAACTCGTACTGCGAGGTGACGATCCCGTGCCGCTCGCGGAGCCGGTCGTTGAGGGCGTTGTACAGCCGCGTCTCGCACCGCACCAGGTCGGCGAAGAGCCCGGTGAGGCCGGCTGCGGAGCGGGCGCCGTTCAATGTATCTTCCACGGCATATAGTGTACGGGAAGCTACTCAGCCAGGAGTGTGCCATGAGCAGGGAACAGCGCAGCCGGATCGACGCGATGCTGCGGCAGTCGGCGCCCACCGGGCCCCGGTCGGTGGAGGAGATCAGGGCCGGCTTCCGGGCCCTGATGGCGGGGATGATCGTGCCCCACGACGCCATCCGCACCGAGCCGACGACCCTCGGCGACCGACCGGCCCTGCGGGTCCGGCCCGAAGGCCCGGAGGGGGACGGTTCGGATCGTGCTCCGGAAGGCGGGACGGACGCGACGATCCTGTACTTCCACGGCGGCGGCTGGGTCTTCGGCTCCCCCGAGACCGCCCTCTCGCTGACCGGGAACCTGGTGGCCAGGACCGGTGTCGAGGCGTACTCGCCGGACTACCGGCTGGCCCCCGAACACCCCTTCCCGGCCGCCGTCGAGGACTGCCTGAGCGCCTACCGGGCCCTCCTCGACCGCGGCGGGGACCCGGCCGCCATCGTCCTCGCGGGCGACTCCGCCGGCGGTGGACTCGCCGTCACCACCTGCCTCGCCGCCCGGGACGCGGGCCTGCCGCTGCCCGCCGCCGTGTTGGTCCTCTCCCCGGGCCTCGACGCCACCCGGAGCGGCGAGAGCATCCGGACCAAGGAGGGCATCGACCCGATCTTCACCCGCGCCGCACTCGACCGCACCGGAGCCATGTACCTCGGCGGGGCCGACCCGCGGCAGCCGCTGCTCAGCCCGGTCCTGCACGCCGACCTGACCGGCTTCCCCCCGATGCTGATCCAGGTCGGCGCCAACGAACTGCTGCTGGACGACTCCACCCGTCTGGCCGCGCGGGCACGGGAGGCGGGCGTGGACGTCATCCTCGACGTCACCGCCGACGTGCCGCACGTGTTCCAGGCCTTCGCCGGCGTCCTCGACGAGGCGGACGAGGCCCTCGACCGCGCCGCCCTCTTCCTGCGCCAGCGGCTCCGGGCCGGGCGTGCCGTGCGGGCCGGAGCCGCCGTGGGGACCTCGGTGGAGTAAGCGCGGGGCCCGGCGGAGCAGGCGCGGGTCGGGGGCGGGGCCGGGGTCAGACCGCGTCGCCGGCGCCGGCCTGCGCCAGGCGCAGCAGGTAGGCGCCGGAGGCGGCGGCCAACAGGCCCATGCAGGCGGTGAACACCAGGCCCGCGTGGGCCAGGCCGAGCGGCTCGGTGAGCAGCCCGACGCCGATCACCGGGATCGAGATGCCGAAGTAGCCGACCACGAAGAGGGCCGAGAGCGCCCCGCCGCGGTGCTCCGCCGGGCTCGCGGCGGCGACCTCGCCCACCGCGCCGCGCAGCCCCATGCCCTGCCCGGCGCCGCCCACCAGCGCGGCCGACACCAGCAGTGCCAGGACGGCCCACGCCAGCGAACCCGCCAGCAGCGCCAGACCGGCGATCAGCACCAGGCAGCCCAGCGGCACGGCCCGCGCCGTGCCCAGCCGGGGGACGAGCAGCTGACCGAGGGTCGAGGCCAGGAAGGCCGACGAGACGATCAGGCCGACCGCCGCGCGGTTGTGCACGTCCAGCCCCTCGGCGAGGAAGGCCGGGGCGACCGAGGTGAACAGCCCCAGCAGGGAGAACCCGGCGAAGGCCGCGATCCCGGCCGGTACGAACACCCGCCGCACCTCCGGCGGCAGGCTGGGCCGGACCGGTCGGGCGGTGCGCAGCGGACGGGCGCCGACCACCGTCTCCGGCAGCCGCAGCAGCACGCCGAAGGCGGCGGCGAGCAGCACCAGGTGCGCCACGAAGGGCAGCACCAAGGGGTGCGGCGCGTACTGGGAGAGCAGCCCCGCCACCAGCGGGCCGCAGCCCAGGCCGCCCATGTTGGCGGCCGTCGCGACGAAGCCCGCCCGTCCCCGGCGGCCCGGCGGTGCCAGCTCCAGCACGTACGCCGTGGCGGTGCCGGTGAACACCCCCGCCGACAGCCCCGACAGCAGCCGCCCGAGGCAGAGCAGCAGCACGCTGTCCGCGGCCAGGAACACGACGGCGCTGCAGGCCGCGCCGACCAGCCCGAACAACAGCACGGGCCGGCGCCCGACGGCGTCGGACACGTTCCCGACCAGCAGCAGCACCCCGATCACCCCGAAGGCGTACACGGCGAACACCACCGTCACCGTCAGTTCGGAGAAGCCGATCCGCTCCTGGTAGAGCCCGTACAGCGGGGTGGGCAGGGTGGTCCCGGTCATGCAGACCGCGAAGGCGAAGGCGGCGAGCAGATAACCCGCCCCGCCGACGACGGGACCGGCAGTGCGATGATCAGTCACCAACCCACGATAGGCACCCGGGCCGTACGGGCCCACGGCGTACGGGCGCGCACTGGGCCGACCGGCCGTACGCCCGCCCTGTACCTGGACGGCGGCGCCTCCGGGGCCTCCCGGCACCGCCGTCGGCCCGGCGGCCGACCGTGCGTGGGCCGGGTCAGGGCGTCGCGGCCCAGCCGACGACACCGACCAGCAGGCAGACGCCGGCCGCCAGCAGGCAGCCGAGGCCGGCCCACAGGAGCCGGCGCACCGCCTTGTTGTGCTGCGGGAACAGCCCGGCCGGGAGTCGGCCGCCGGTCGGCAGGGTGCCGACGGCCAGGCAGAGCAGCCAGAGGCCGAACGCGGCGACCGGGATCACGGCGAGCAGTCCGGCCAGGTCGCCGGTCGCGTAGGCGAGGCCCGTGCTGTGGGAGCCGCCGTCGCCGTACTCGACGGGCAGGACGGCGCCGAGGTGGTGGGCGCCGTCGATCGGCGAGCCCTCGACCACCGTTCGGCCGTCGTCGGAGCGGAACGCGCCGGCGCAGGAGGTGATCAGCCCGGGCTTCGCCGGGTTGTCGCCCCAGCAGCGCTCCACGGTCAGCTCGCCCGGTCGGCCGCTGAGGCGGGCCGCGTAGGCGAAGGCGGTGCCGGCGGCCCGGCCGCCCAGGATGCCGAGGGCGACGGCCGCCGTGCCGAGGACGAGCAGGGTCAGGAAGCCCACGCCCCGGCTCTGCGGTTGCCGCCGGGCGGTGGCGGACTGTCGGGTGGCGGCGGACTGTCGGGCGGTGCCGGATTGCCGGGAGGCGCGGGATTGCCGGGAGGTGCGGGACTGCCGGGAGGTGCGGGCCGACCTGTTCCTGCTGCTCATGACCGGTTCCGCTGTTCCTCGCCGTCGAGTCGCCCCCGGCCGGGTGGGGCCGCCGGGAACGATGGGGGGTCGATCATGTCAGACCGCCTCCGCAGCGGAACGGTTGGTGCGCGCCGCGGGCTGAGGCCGGGGGAGAGGGGGAGCTCAGAGCTTGTCGGCCGCGCGGACCCGGTGGAGGTGGATCAGCACGTCGTAGCTGCCGCCGAGGGCGAGGGTGGGCAGCGGGGTGCTGGTGAAGGTCGTACCGGCGTCGTAGGTGGGGCGGGCGGTGTCCAGCCAGGTGCGGGCGGCGGGCGGGGCCTGGCGCAGGTCGAGGTAGTAGTCGCGGGGGCGGACCCGGTCGAGGAGGTACTCGTTCATGCCGAGGGTGGCCGGCGGCACGGTGGTGCTGCGCCAGTCGTCGGCGAAGGGGTCGGCCTCGGTGAGGAAGGAGCCGCTGCCGAAGGTGAAGCCGATGCCGACGTAGCCGGCGCCGAGTGCCGCGCGCAGGTGGGCGCCCTGCGGCGTGGGGTAGAGGACCGGGTCGCTGGCCCGGTAGCCGACGTGGCCGTTGTGCGCGGAGAGCAGCACCTTGCCGCCGTGGCGGCGCTGCCACCACAGGGTGTTGTCGGCCATCGCCCGGTCGCGGAGCACCTGGGCGGCGACGACGGAACCGCTGTCGTCGACCTGCATGGTGGTGAAGGCGAAGGTCCGGGCGATGTTGCGGGCGTGCTGGACGGCCCACTCGTAGTCCGCGTCGCCGTCCCGGCCGGCGGCGGCGACCAGGTCCAGCGCCTGCTGCGCCAGGTCCGCGTTGCGCCGGCGCTCGGGCAGCGGGGTGTGGCTGATGTAGCCGATGGCGTCGGTGAACGGCCGCAGGGCGGCGTAGGACTGCTCGACGCTCGACAGCGAGGCGGGGGCGGCCTTCCGCAGGTAGGCGGTGACCTCGGAGAAGGGCTGCTCGCCGATCCCGGGGAAGCCGAGGTCGGTACCCACGAAGTGGACCGGGTGCTGAGGGCCGCTCCGGTTGTACGCCCGCATCCAGCTGATGAGGTCGGCGAACTCGCGCCGCTGCCAGGGCGATCCGGCCATCACCCGGCGGACCAGCGTACGGGCGTCGCCGTCGCCCTGGCCCTGCACGAACGCGTCGATCAGCAGGCCCGCCGACCAACTGGCCTCCAGGGCGAAGGTGGTGAAGCCCTTCTCCTCGACCAGGTAGCGGAACACCCGGTGCTTCATGGTGAAGAACTCGTGGGAGCCGTGGGTGGCCTCGCCCAGGCCGACCACCCGGGCGTCACCGATCATCGCGCCCAGCGCCCGCAGCCCGGCGGCCGGGGCGTCGGGCTCGGTGGAGCGCAACGGGTGGGCGATCCGGTCGAGTTCGGTGGAGACCGCCGCGGTCTCCGGGACCGGCCGGGAGGCCGTCGGGCCGGCGGCAGCGGTGCCGGCCGCGGCTGCGGCAGCGGTGGCGGCCGTCGCCGGGATGAGCAGGGCGGCGGTCGCCGTCGCCGTGGTGGCGGTCAGCAGGGTCCGTCGGTCGATCGGGGTCCGGGTCACGGTCATGATGGCTACTCCACGGCTTGTCGTTTCAACTCGTCCGGCGGTGTGGGCCGGTGAGAGAATCCTCCGCCGAGGAGGGGGTGGGGCGCGCTGGGGAGGGCCGCCAGGTTCTTCGGGGGGCAGCCCCCACCCACCCGGGCCCCTTGGGGGCACCTGGACGGTTCCCCTGGGGCCACCTGGACGGATGGGCGGGCGGCTGGTAGGCGGTGGGAGGGGGCTGGTACACCCTGTTCCGAATGCTCCGAATGCTCCGAATGCTCCGAATGCTCCGGGTGCTTGGGGTGCTTGGGGTGCTTGGGGTGCTTGGGGTGCTTGGGGTCAGCAGAGCCGGTCGGCGCGGTGGGTGGGGCGGCCGTCCAGGACGGTGAGCAGGACCGGGACCTCGGCGAGCTCGGTGGCGGGGGTGGTGAGCGGGTCGGCGGCGAGGACGGTGAGGTCGGCCCGGTGGCCGACCGCGATCCGGCCCGCCACCTGCTCCTCGCCCGCCGCGAAGGCCGGGTTGACGGTCATCGCGCGCAGCGCCTCCAGGGCGGTGAGGGCCTGGCGGGGGTTGTGCGGGGGCTGGCCGAGGTCGCGGGTGGGGCGGCGGTGGCGGGCCCCCGCCATGACGCCCAGCGGCGGGTAGGGGGCGATCGGCCAGTCGGAGCCGAGGACGACGGTGGCGCCGGCGTCCCACAGGTCGCGGCAGCGCCAGGCCCGGTCGGCGCGCTCCTCGCCCAGGCGGCGGGACCAGTTGTCGGTGTGGTCGGCGCGGGTGAAGTCGCAGCAGTGGGTGGGCTGCATGGAGGCGATCACGCCCAGCTCGGCGAAGCGGCGCACCACCTCGTCCGGGACGGTCTCGATGTGCTCGATCCGGTGCCGGGCGGGGGCGGTTTGGGCGGCTGCTCCCGGGGCCGGGGTGGCGGGGGCGGCCGGGGTGTTCGCGGTGGCGGTCGGGGCGGTGGCCTGCTCGACGGCGTCGAGGGCGTGGCGGACGGCTGCGTCGCCGATGGCGTGGGTGGCCGTCGGTACGCCGGCCTGGTGCAGCTGCCCGATCACCTGGGTGTAGTGCGACGGGTCGGGCCAGAAGGCGTGGGTGGACTCGCCGTGGCAGTCCGGGCGTTCCAGCCAGGCGGTGCCGTTGTCGATCGTGCCGTCCATGAACAGCTTGACGCCGTCCACCCGCCACAACTTCCCGCTGCGGCTCTGGAGTTCGACCAGTTCGTCCAGTCCGTCCCGGTCCACGCCGGGCTGGCACCAGGGGGCGACCCGCAGGCGCAGCGGCAGGTCGCCCGCCTCGTCGAGCTCGGCGTAGAGGGCGAGGCTGTCGCCGCCCGCGTCCATCGCGTGGCCGCCGGTGAGGCCGCTCGCGGCCATGGCGCGCAGGGCGGCGGCCAGGCGCTCACGGCGCTCGGTGCGGGTGGGCCGGGGGGCGGCGCGTTCGACCAGTTCGCAGGCCGCGTCCTCCAGCAGCAGGCCGGTGGGACGGCCGGCGGCGTCGCAGACCACCTCGGCGGCCTGGGCGAAGGTGCGCGGGCCGTCCACGCCGGCCAGCTCCAGGGCGCGCGGGCTGGCGAGCATGGAGTGGGCGTCGAAGAGCTGGAGCAGCGCGGGGACGCCGTCGAGGACGGGGGCCAGGGCGGCGGACTCGACCGGGCGGTCGCCGAAGACGTTCGGGTCCAGGCCCCAGGCGTGCAGCCAGGCGCCCGGGGCGAGGCCCTCGACCTCGGCGGCGAGGGCGGCGCGGACGGACGGCAGGTCGGTGCAGCCGGAGAGGTCCAGGCCGTGGGTGAGCTCGGCGCCGGTGACCGGGTGGAGGTGGCCGTCGACCAGGCCGGGGGTGACCACGGCGCCCTTGAGGTCGATCACCGTCGTTGCGGCGTCGGCGAGTTCGCGGATCGTCCGGTCGTCGCCCAGGGCGGCGATCCGGCCGTCGACCACGGCGAGCGCGCTCTGCGGGAGGAAGCCGCCGGACACGGGGTCGAGCAGGCGGGCGGAGAGGAGGACCAGGGAGGTGCGCACGTCGACTCCAGCGGTGGTGCGGGGTGGGGGAGGGGAGGGAGGTGGGGTGGGGTCAGGGCTGCTCTTCGGTGCGGGAGCCGGGCTCGGTGGTGGGGGGTTCCGGCTCGGTGGCGAGGGCCAGTGAGGCTTCCGCCAGGCCGAGTTCGCGTTCGGCGGTGGCGGCCGCCAGCCGGATGACGGCCGAGGGGTGGTTGCCCAGACCGGTGTTGGCATGGGAGGCGAGGCCGTCGATCACCACCAGGATCCGGACGGCGGTGAGGCCCGGGTCCTCGGCGCGGAACTCGCCCCGCTCGACGCCCGTTCGGACGACGCCGGTGAGCCGGTCCCGCCACAGCGACTCCTGGCCGAGCACGCGCTCGCGCAGGACGGGCCGGTAGCGGCTGAGGTGGCGGGCGTTGAGCCAGAGCCGGCTCATGTCGTCGTACGCCGGGCCGGTGGTGCGGGCGAAGAAGCGGGCGAGGAGGCTGAGCGAGCAGTCGTCCGGCGGGTCGGCGGGCAGCAGCGACTCCAGTTCGGCGGTGGCGGCGCTGCCGAAGGCCTCGGCGACCAAGTCCTCCACGGCCGGGAAGTAGTGGCTGATCAGACCGGGTCTGACGTCGAGTTGCTCGGCGATCCGGCGCAGGGTGATGCACTCCAGGCCCTCGGTGAGGGCGACGGTGGCCGCAGCCTCGACGATCTCCGCGCGGCGGTCGTCGGGGGACTTCCGGATCCGTTTGCGCTGAACGCTTGACGTCATGTGCCGGATGCTATTGAGTGTGCGACCAATAAGCAAGCAGGTGGGCACGACACCCCCACGGAGGGCCCCCAATGGCGTCCACGCTCCCGGATCACCCCCAGTCCGACTCCCCCATCGGACCACCGCTCCCGCAGCCCGCGCAGTCCCCGAAATCCGTACAGCTCAGCCAGATCGGCCAGTCCGGCCAGTCCGCGCAGCCCCCACAGGATCGGGCGGCCGGGCGGGTCGAGGTCCACGGCATCGACCACATTCCCGAGACGGAACGGAGGGGCCGCGCCCGCGAACTCTTCGCGGTCTGGGCGGCGGCCAGCGTCAACTACCTCAATCTGGTGGTCGGCGGCGCCCTGGTGCTGAGCGGTCTCAGCCTGTGGCAGGCCTTCGCGGTGGTGGTCGTCGGCAACCTGTTCTGGCTGGGCACCGGACTGCTGGCCGTCTCCGGACCGGCCGCCGGCGCGCCCAGCGAGGTGATCACGCGGGCGCTGTACGGCGTCCGGGGCAACCGGGTGAACAACGCCGTCACCGGCTGGATGATCTCCGTCTGTTACTTCGCACTGAACCTCGCGGCGGCCGCCGTCGCGGCGTTCTCCCTCGTCGAGCAGGTCGGGATCACCCCGGACACCCCGATCAAGATCGCCATCGTGATCGCGATCGTGGTGGTCACGCTGACCATCAGCGTGTACGGGCACGCCGTGATCGTGCGGCTCTACCTGCCGATCACCCTCGTCCTCGCCGCCGCCTTCGCCGTCGTCGGGTACGCGATCCTCCGGCACGCCGACTTCGGCTGGAGCCAGCCGCAGCCACTCAGCGGCAGCGGGATGTGGGCGGCCGTCCTGGCCGGCGTCACCCTCATCGCCTCCGGGCCGCTCTCGTACACCACCAGTGCCGACTTCTCCCGCTACCTGCCGGCCAGTACCTCCCCGCGTGCCGTGCTCGGTTGGACCGCCCTCGGCGGCTTCCTGCCCAGCGTCGTCGTCGGCGGACTGGGCGTGCTCGGGGCCACCGCCGTCGACATGACCGACCCCCAGGCGGCGCTCCGGACGATCCTGCCCGGCTGGTTCAACCCGGTCTTCCTCCTCTCGCTGGTCATAGGCACCGTCGCCGTCAACGCCCTCACCGCGTACAGCGCCGGCCTCGCCCTCCAGGCCGTCGGCATCCGCATCCGCCGCACGCTCAGCGTGCTGGTGGACGGCACGGTCGCCGTCGCGCTGACCCTCTACGCCCTGCTGGTCTCCAACTTCCTGGACACGGTCAGCAACGTGCTCCAGCTGACCGTCGTCCTCCTCGGCCCCAGCACCGCCATCTACGCCGTGGACATCCTGCTGCGCCGCAACCGCTACGACGGACGGGCACTGACCGACGAGTCGCCCGGCAGCCCGTTCTGGTACCGCGCCGGCGTCAACCCGGCCGGCGCGCTCGCCCTGTTGGCAGGCGTGACGGCCTCGGCCCTCTGTGTCGACACGCTCTACACCGGCCCGATCGCGGCGCTGACCGGCGTGGACCTGGCCCTCCCGGCCGGGATCGCGGTCGCCGCCGTGGTCTACGCCCTGCTGATGCGACGGGTGGTGTCGCGGGGGAAGGCGTGAGGCCGGGGCGGTCGGGCCCGTACGGTCTGCGCCGCAGCCGCAGCCGCAGCAGCTCGGTGGGCGGTCCATCGGTACGTCGCGCGGGAAGTCGGCAGGTCCGACTTCCCGCGTCGGCCTTGCCCGGTCGTTCTCCGTTCCGTCTCGGTGGCTCAGGTCGGGGTGGTGGGCCGAGGTTCGTCGATGGTGCCGTTGCGGAGCACAGGGAAGGGTGCGGCGGCTCGGAGGCGGGCGAGGGGCTCGGAGGTCACTTCGACCGGCTCGGTCAGGGCGAACCGACGGGGGTTCTCGTGCCGCTGCTCGGTCCGGACAGTCGGCGGTGGGTGGCGGTGGTGCTGGGCGAACAGTGGTGCGCCCCAGCCGAGTTCCTCCTCCGGGCCGCCTCTGCGCCCGACCGATCGGCGTTGGCTGTCGGCGATCTCGGTTAGGGTGCGGACCGGCTGCGCCTGGCCATTTCAGGGCCGGCGCGAGGGGAGGGGCGTCATGATCGGCGTCGTCGGTGAGGGTTCGCGCGGGGCCGAGGAGCAGGACGGTGAGGGCATCCAGTGGTTGGCGGACGCCGGTGGCGAGGTCAGCGGAGTGGTGTTCGCCCGTGGGATCCCGCCGGAGGAACTCGCCCGCCGGATGGGGGCCGACCCGGCTGCCGCCACCGGGCCGATCAGCGGGCGGGAGATCTGGGACCTGGACATCGAGGTCTACCGGCCCGGTGACGACGGCGACGGCGTGATCCGGGTCGGCGAGGCGGACGGCTGGTCCTACGCGATCGAGTACGGGGACTCCACCGGCGGCGAACTGCTCACCGAGATAGCGCGCGAGGGCGTGGAGGTGGTGCACTTCCGGCCGATGCCGGAACAGCCGCCCGCCCTGCTCGACTACGCCCGGGACGGCGCCGTGCTGTGCGGCTTCGGGCTGGGGGAGGAGCGGTGGCGCTGGGGCCGGCAGCCCGATCTGCTCGTACCGGAGCTGATCGCCGCGAACGTCCTGGAGGCGGACGGCGTCACCTCCTGCACCCCCGGGCGGGCGCCCGCGGCCGGGGCCCGGCGGCGGACCCTCGGCGCGGTCGGGCGGCGCTTCGGACTGCGCCTGCCCCGGGCCGTCCTGGGGGAGGTGCGGCTGCCGGCGTACGTGGTGCGCGGCAGGCCGGGGCTGGAACTGCACTGAGCCCGGCGGCGGGGACGCCGGCGGGAACGACAGCGGCGCGACGCTGACGGTGGTGATGGCGGCAGTGCTGATGGCGGTCATGACGGTCATGGCGGGCTCCCTCCCGGGGCCCACCGGCGGGGCCCCGATGACCGTTATCCTCGCCCGCCGTCGGCCGCCCGCACATGTGCCGATCGGGAGGTTCCGCCGAGCACAACTCCCTTGCGGGGGTGCCGATCGGCCCACGCACCGGTTGAGTCCGCGCCGGGTCGGGTCGGGCCGGGCCGAGCCGCGCCGGGTCGGGTCGCGCCGGGTCAGGTCCGGCGGCCGGTGCCCGCCTCAGGCAGGGAGGTCCGCCGTCCGCACGCGGGCGGCGGCTCGGGACAGCCGGAGCGCGGCGATCGGGCTCGGGGAGAAGCCGAGGGCGCAGGCGACGAGCAGGGCGCTGGCGGTGAGGCCCGTGGAGAACAGCGTGAACGCCAGCATGATCGCGGGGACGAGCAGCAGCGGGGAGACCATGAGCACGGCGGCCTGCCGCTTCTCCCGGCGCGTCCACTGACGGGACCTGGTCACCCGGACGGCCGCGACGACGGCCGCGGCGAAGCCGAGCACGGGCCCGGCGACCGGGACGAGCGAGACCGGCAGGGCGAGGACGGCCAGGGCGAGGGTGACGTTGGTCCAGCGGGTCGTCTCCGGGGCGGGCGGCGTCTGCCCCTCCTCGGCGAGGGCGGCGTCGGCGATCTGCCGGGGCGTGCCGAGCTGCGCCAGGACGGAGCGGACGGCGTCGTCGTCGAGCGGGACGTCGGTGAGCGAGACCTCGATGTGCTCGCGCAGGTCGGCCAGCAGTTCGCGGCGGCGCTCGGGCGGCAGGGTGGCGGTGCCGCGGGTGACGGCGTCGAGGTGAGCGCGGACCAGGGGGTGGTCGACGGGGTTGTTCACGGGTGCTCTCCCGGGGCGAGGACGTGGTCGATGGTGGCGCGGAAGGCGGGCCAGAGCGCGGTGAACTCCGCCAGCGCGCTCCGCCCCGCCTCGGTGAGGGTGTAGTACCGGCGGGACGGGCCACTGGCCGAGTCGCGCAGGAAGGTGTCGGCGAGCCCGGCGCGGCGCAGCCGGGACAGCAGCGGGTAGATGGTGCCCTGGCTGGTCGCCAGCATCGGGTGGCGGCCGAGCTCCTGGAGCAGCTCGACCCCGTAGCGCGGGCCGTCGCGCAGCAGCGCGAGGACGCAGTACTCCAGGACGCCCTTGCGCAGCTGGGTCGCGACCGGGCCGTCGACCGGGCCGTCGACCGCGCTGGGCTCGTCGCCGCCGCCGTCGGTGCTTGCGATGCCAGGTACCATGCAATGCAAGATAGCAGGCGAAGCAAGGTACCGGCCAGGGGGCCGCCCGGACGGCACACCCGGATGGCACACCCGGACGGCGGGCGCCGGGACCGGAAGCGCCACCGACCGCGCGCGACCCGCGGACGCGCTACCCCTCCCGCCGCACCGGCCGCCAGCCGGCCAGGTGCGCAGCCAGGACGGCGCCCGGGTCCGCCGTGGTGTCCCGCAGCGCGACCATGGCCGCGGTGATCACGTCGCACAGCTCGCCCTGCAGTTCGGCCACGGTGTGGCTGACGCCCTTGCGCGGGTTGGCGCCGAGCACGCCGAGCAGGGCCTCGGCGACCTCCCCGGCCTCCTCCTGGATCTTCACCACCTGGAGGGGCAGCAGCGGCAGTCCGACGGTCGACCGGTGGTCGGACAGGTGGCGGTGGATGTCGTCGACCACCGCCCACTCCGGCGTCCGCCCGACCGCCAGCCGCGCCTCCAGCTGCCGCAGGTACCCCTTGAGCGCGGGCGGCAGCTTCATCCGCTGGGCCTCGGCGAAGGGGACCAGCCGCAGCTCCTGGCCCTCCCCGAGGACCAGCTCCGCCGGGTCGACGTCGACCAGGGCGTGGAAGGCGCGGTTCCGTCGGCCCTCCGGGTCGGTGGCGGCCAGGACCGGGTGGAAGGGGAGCAGCCCGGGCACGTCCAGCCCGGTCTCCTCGCGCAGTTCGCGCACCGCCGTGCGGTACGGCGTCTCGCCGGGCTCGCGGTGGCCGCCGGGGACCACCCAGTGGGCGGGCCACGGGATGTCCGGCCGGTCGTCGCGCAGTTGGAGCAGGACCTCCTGCCGGCCGGTGGTGATGTAGACGTCCACGCTGACGAAATCGCTGTCGGTGCTCAATGCGCCCTCCGTTTCGACGGTGCCCCGCGGTCCACGCCGTGCCGTGCCGTGCCGTGCTGTGTCGCGGCGCCGGACTCCCGGGCTGCTTGCGGCGTACCCGCGGCGTACCCGCGGCGTGCCCGCGACGCACCCGGGCAGTGCCCCGCACCCGGGCAGTGCACCCGCCGCCCCTCACTCGGTCGGCCGATGGCAGCCCGTCCGGCGCGCGCCCCCCGTCCGGAGACTCCGGCGGGCGTCGCCCTACGCGGGCCCCTAGGGTCTGTGGTGCGCCGACGGTGCCGGGCGCCGGGGCGCACGCCTCCCCGACGCACGCTTCCCCGACGCACCAGGCGTACGCCGTCCTGCCACGCGCCGGTGCACCCGGCAGTACCGCCCGGCCAACCCGAGAGGTGGACCGCCCCATGCACTCCGTCGTCCGCGGCGCCGGCGCGCTCGGCCTGGCCGCGCTGCTGCTCGCGCCCGTCTCCGGTTGCCAGGGCGGCGGCCCGTCCGCCGCCGAGCCCGCGCCCACCTCCCCGGTCACCGGCGCGAGCACCGGTGGCCCGGCCGCCCAGCGGCTGGACTGGCGGGCCTGCCCGGCCCCGAGCGTCGCGCAGGGCGGTGGCACCGCGCCCGCGAGCGACTGGGAGTGCGCCACCCTCAAGGCCCCGCTGGACCACGCCAAACCCGACGGCGGCACCATCGACCTGGCGCTGATCCGCACCAAGGCCAAGGACGAACAGCACCGGCTCGGCTCGCTGCTGTTCAACTTCGGCGGCCCCGGCGCCTCCGGGGTGGCCACCCTGCCCGCCCTGGCCGCCGCCTACGCCTCCCTCAACACCCGCTACGACCTGGTGGGTTTCGACCCGCGCGGGGTCGGCGACAGCGCCGGGGTGAAGTGCCTGGACGACCGGGCGGCGGACGTCAACGCCGCCGTCGACAGCACCCCGGAGACCCCCGCCGAGGTCAAGGCCCTGGACGACAGCAACGCCCAGTTCGCCGCCGCCTGCGAGCACAACTCCGGCCCGGTGCTGCCCTACGTGGACACCGAGAGCGCGGCCCGGGACCTCGACCTGATGCGCCAGGTGCTCGGCGACCAGAAGCTCTCGTACTTCGGCATCAGTTACGGCACCCAGCTGGGCGGCGTCTACGCCCACCTGTTCCCGCAGGAGGTCGGCCGGGTCGTGCTGGACTCGGTGGTCGACCCGACGAAGGACCCGGAGCAGAGCGCGCTCGGCCAGGCCCAGGGCTTCCAACTCGCCCTCGACGACTTCATGAAGGCCTGCGCCACCCAGGACGCGGCCGCCTGCCCGACCGGTGGCGGCGGCGCCGAGGGCACCGCGCGGATCACCGACCTGCTGCAGAGGCTCGCCGGGTCGCCGCTGCCGACCAGCAGCGGACGGAAGCTGACCGAGGGCCTGGCCGTCACCGGCATCGCCGGCGCGCTGTACAGCCAGCAGACCTGGCCCGCGCTGGCCTCCGGGCTCACCGAGGCGATGCAGGCGGGCACCGGTGACACCCTGCTCCAGCTCGCCGACTCGCTGAACGGACGCGACCCGCAGGGCCACTACAACAACCTCAACGCGGCCAACCGGGCGATCAGTTGTGTCGACGCCCGGCAGCGCTACTCCGACCAGGACGTGGAGCAGCAGCTGCCGCAGTTCCGCGCCGCCTCCCCGGTCTTCGGCGCCTTCACCGCCTGGGGCCTGACCGGCTGCACCGGCTGGCCCGTCCCGGGCAAGGCCGACCACCCGGAGGTCGCCGCCCCCGGCGCCGCCCCGATCCTGGTGGTCGGCACCACCGGGGACCCGGCCACCCCGGTCGAGGGCGCCCGGACCATGGCCCAGCAGCTGGGCGCGGGCGTCGGCGTCACCGTCACGCTCAACGGCGAGGGCCACGGCGGCTACAACACCGGCAACCCGTGCTTGAAGAAGACTGTCGACGCCTACCTGCTGGACGGTACGGTGCCTGCGGACGGGACGACCTGCAGCTGAAGTGGCCCACTGCGGCAGTATTCGATTGGCCCTACGGAATGGTCCAATCGGCCCCTAAGATCATCCGTGTGAACACGCAAGCGAACGAGAACGCCGCCACCGCCGTCCCCAAGGTCGACTTCTACTTCGACCCCGTCTGCCCCTTCGCCTGGATCACCTCGCGCTGGATCCTGGAGGTCGCCCGCCAGCGTGAACTCGACCTCACCTTCCGGGTGATGAGCCTGTCCGTGCTCAACGAGGGGCGCACCGACCTGCCGGAGCGCTACCAGCGCCTGATGACCACCGGCTGGGGCCCGGTCCGGGTCTGCATCGCCGCCGCCGAGCAGCACGGCGAGCACGTGCTGCGCGACCTGTACACCGAGCTCGGCACCCGCTTCCACGACCAGGACCGGGAGGCCGACGACACCGTCATCCGCGAGGCCCTGGTCGCCGCCGGGCTGCCCGAGGAGCTCGCCGAGGCGGCCAACAGCACCGCGTACGACATCGCGCTGCGCAAGAGCCACCACGAGGGCATGGACCCGGTCGGCGAGGAGGTCGGCACCCCGACCATCCACGTGGACGGCACGGCCTTCTTCGGCCCGGTGCTGAGCGCGATCCCGCGCGGCGAGGACGCGCTGCGGGTCTTCGAGGGCGTCCGGCTGCTGGCCGGCTACCCGAAGTTCTTCGAGCTCAAGCGGACCCGGACCGGGTCGCTCGACTTCTCCTGACCGGCGCTTTCCCATGACCGGTGCTCGCCGCCCCGCCACCGCCACGGGGCACGATTCGGGACGGGGGTGGGCGGCGTGACCACGGATCCGCGCGGGCCGTTCGAGTCGGGCCGGCCGAGCGGGCCGGTCGAACATGTCGAGCCGGTCGAACAGGTCGATCCGGTTGAGCCGGGCGAGCTGGTCGAGCGGGTCGACGAGCACGACCGGGTGCTCGGCGTGGTCGAACGCGGCGAGGCGATCCGCCGCGGCTGGCTGCACCGGGTCGCCACCACCGTCTGCCGCGATCCGTCCGGCCGGGTGCTGGTGTACCGCCGCCCGGACGGCGCCAGCCGCTTCGGCGGGTGCCACGACGTGATGCTGGGCGGCGCACTGCGGGTGGGGGAGTCGTACGCCGCCGGGGCGCGGCGGGAGCTGGCGGAGGAGCTCGGGGTGAGCGTGCCGGTGCGCCACCGGTTCACCTTCCTCTGCCGGGGCGCGATCGCGCCGTACTGGCTGGGCGTGCACGAGGCCGTGCTACCGCCGGACCTGATCGCCCCCGACGCGGTCGATCCGGCCGCGATCGCCCGGTACGACTGGCTGACCCTGCCCGAGCTGGCCGGCGCCGTACGGCGGTGGCCGTTCGTGCCGGACGGGCAGGTGGCGTTCCGCCGGTACCTGCTCGGGCTCTCGTCCGGGGCCGGAGGGGTCGACCATGGAGGGGTGGGCGCCGAGCCGGGGCCCGGCTGAGGCCCGGCGGCGCCCGAGAGGCGGTGAGCGTGGATGATCGTCCGAACGCGCCCGGGCGCCGCCCGCCACGCCGCGACCCCGCCCGGCGGCGGCAAGGGCCCCGGTGGCGGCAAGGGCCCGGGCCCCGGCGGCTGGGGCGGCCCCGGTCGCGGACCGGGGCAGGGCCCCGGCGGCACCCCGCCCAAGCCGCCCCCGCCCGCCCTGCGCCGCTGGCTGCTGCCGGTCGCCGTGCTGGTGACCCTGCTGCTCCTGGTGCTGCTCGCCAAGCCCGCCCCGACCGGCCCCCGCTACGGCTACACCGACCTGCTCAACCGGGTCGACGCCGGCCAGGTGCAGACCGTGGACGTCAGCGACACCGGCGGCGTGTCCGGCACCCTCAAGGACGGCACCCGGTTCACCAGCCAGATCCCGACCGCCCTGGACACCTCCCAGCTCGGCAAGGCGCTCTCCGACCAGCACGTGAACGTCACCGGCAGCCGGTCCGGCGGCAGCTCGATCTGGTCGACCCTGCTGCTGTTCCTGCCGCTGCTGCTCTTCGGCGGGTTGTTCCTCTGGTCCGGCCGGCTGGCCGCGCGGTCGCTCGGCGGCGGGCTCAGCGCCATCGGCCGCTCCCGGGCGAAGATCATCGAGGCCGAGCGGCCCGCCACCGGCTTCGCCGACGTCGCCGGGTACGAGGGGGTGAAGCAGGAGGTCAGTGAGGTGGTCGACTACCTGCGCAGCCCGGAGCGCTACGCCGCCGCCGGGGCCAAGGGGCCGCGCGGAGTGATCATGGTCGGCCCGCCGGGCACCGGCAAGACGCTGCTCGCCCGGGCGGTCGCCGGCGAGGCCTCGGTGCCCTTCCTGTCCGTCACCGGCTCCGGCTTCGTCGAGATGTTCGTCGGCGTCGGCGCCTCCCGGGTCCGCGACCTGTTCGACGAGGCCCGCAAGCGCGCACCGTCCATCGTCTTCATCGACGAGATCGACGCCGTCGGCGGGCGCCGCGCGGGCGGCACCCGGATCGGCGGCAACGACGAACGCGAGCAGACCCTCAACCAGCTGCTCTCCGAGATGGACGGCTTCGACCAGAGCACCGGCATCGTCGTCATCGCCGCCACCAACCGGCCGGACGCCCTCGACCCCGCCCTGCTGCGCCCCGGCCGCTTCGACCGGCAGGTCGTCGTGCCACTGCCCAACCAGGCCGAGCGGGCGGCCATCCTCGCCGTGCACATCCGCGGCAAGACCCTCGCCCCGGACGCCGACCTGGACCGGATCGCCCGCGGCACCCCCGGCTTCTCCGGCGCCGACCTCGCCAACCTGGTCAACGAGGCCGCCATCAACGCCGTGCGCGCCGACCGGTCCACCCTCACCGCCGCGGACCTCGACGACGCCCGCGACCGGGTGCTGCTGGGCCGCCGGGAGTCCTCCAACGCGCTGCTGCCCGAGGAGCGGCACTCCGTCGCCGTCCACGAGTCCGGGCACGCGCTGATGGCCGCGCTCTGCGAGCACGCCGACCCGGTCGCCAAGGTGACCATCCTCCCGGCCGGGGTCGCCCTCGGCGCCACCGAGCAACTCCCCGAGGCGGAACGGCACTTGTACAGCGAGAGCTACCTGAACGACCTGCTCACCGTGCAGCTCGGCGGGCGCGCCGCCGAACTGGTGGTCTTCGGCGAGGGCTCCACCGGCGCCGCCAACGACCTCGCCAACGCCACCTCGGTGGCCACCCGGATGGTCCGCGAGTTCGGCCTCTCCCCGGACCTCGGCCCGGTCGGCTACTCCAGCGGCTCCCCGCAGTACCTCGGCGAGCACCCCGACGACCTGCTGCGCCGCCCGTACTCCGAGCAGACCCAGCGCGCGGTGGACGAGGCGGTGGCCGGGCTGCTGCGCGGCGCCGAGCGGCGGGCCCTCGGGCTTTTGCGCGAACACCGGCACCACCTGGACGAGTTGGCGGCGCTGCTGGTCGCCCAGGAGACGGTGGACGGTACCCTGGTGCTCGACATCCTGCGGCACCCGGCGCCGGGCACGCCCGGGGCGGACGGGAGCGGGGGCGCAGGGACGGCACCCTGAGGCGGGGGGCCGTGCGGGCGGGGTGGATGATGGCGTGGTACCGACCCGAAGGAGCCCGACCATGACCGAATCCCTGCCCGCGGACGTCCAGCGCGAGATCGCCCTGGCCCTCGGAGTGGTGCCCGTCACCGACCCCGCGAAGGAGGCCGAGCGCCGGATCGCCTTCCTCGCCGACCAGCTGCGGGCCTCGGGCGCCCGCACCCTGGTGCTGGGGATCAGCGGCGGCGTGGACTCCACCACCACCGGGCGGCTCTGCCAGCTCGCCGTCGAGCGGCTGCGCGCCGAGGGGCACCAGGTGGCCTTCACGGCCATGCGGCTGCCGTACGGCGTCCAGGCGGACGAGGCGGACGCCCAGCGGGCCCTCGACTTCATCCGGGCCGACGAGGTGCTGACGGTCGACGTCAAGCCCGCGACCGACGCCGCCTTCGACGCCCTGCTGACGGCGGGCGTCACCTTCCGCGACCACGCCCACGAGGACTTCGTGCGCGGCAACGTCAAGGCCCGCCAGCGGATGGTCGTCCAGTACGCGGCCGCGGGGGCGAGCGGCGGCCTGGTGGTCGGCACCGACCACGCGGCCGAGGCGGCCGTCGGCTTCTTCACCAAGTTCGGCGACGGCGCGGCCGACGTGATGCCGCTCTCCGGCCTGACGAAGCGTCAGGTCCGCGCGGTGGCGGCCCACTTGGGCGCGCCCGAGGAGCTGGTCGGCAAGGTCCCCACCGCGGACCTGGAGGACCTCGCCCCCGGCAAGGCCGACGAGGACGCCCTCGGCGTCGAGTACGGCGACCTGGACGACTTCCTGGAGGGCCGCCCGGTCAGCGAGCAGGTCTTCGACACCGTCCTCGGCCACTACCGCCGCACCGGGCACAAGCGCGCCCTGCCGATCACCCCGGGCCAGGCGTGACCGACCCGGACGGGCGCGCGGGCCGCGCGGCCGGGGCGGTCCTCGGCGCGGCCGTGGGCGACGCCCTCGGCGCGCCGTACGAGTTCGGCCCGGCCGGCGCCCTGAGCGCCCGCTTCCCGCTCGGCGGCGCGGAGCTGGTCGCGGGCGGCGGCTGGGAGCTGGGTGAGGCCACCGACGACACCCAGATGGCTGTCCTGGTCGCCGAATCCCTCCTTGAACGGGGTGAGTTGGACCTCCCCGACATCTTCGACCGGTTCCGCCGCTGGGCCGCCGCCGAGCCCAAGGACATCGGCATCCAGACCGAGTCCGTCCTCACCAGCGGCTACGCCTGGGACCTCGCGGCCGCCGTCCACTTCAACACCACCCTGCGCGCCGCGGGCAACGGTTCGCTGATGCGGGCGGCCACCTCCGCCGTCGCCTTCGCCGGTGCCGGGCGGGAGGCCACCATGGCGGCCGCCCGGCGGATCGCCGCGCTCACCCACGGCGACCGGGCCGCCTGGGAGGGCACCGCGGTCTTCCACGAGCTGGTCCGGCTCGCCCTCGACGGCACCGACCCGCTCGCCGAACTCCCCACCGTGCTGGCCGCCGTGGACCCGGACGACCGTGAGCGCTACGCCACCGTCCTGGCCCCGGACTGGCACCCCGACCGGGCCACCGAGCCCAACGGCGCGGTCTGGCCCTGCCTCGGCTCGGCCGTCTGGGCCCTGCGCACCACCGACGGCTTCGAGGCGGCCGTCCACGCCGCCGTCGACCTCGGCGGCGACACCGACACCGTCGCGGCCGTCACCGGCGGCCTGGCCGGGGCCCGCTACGGGCTCGCGGCCATCCCGGCCCGCTGGACCGAGCCGCTGCACGTGCCCCTGCCGGGCTCCGGCGGCCGGGTGCTGCGGGCGCCCGACCTGATCGCGATGGCGGCGCGGCTGGCGGCCTGAGCCTCGGGGCGCGGGGCGGCTGCGATGGCCGGCCGGGATGGCGAACAGTGCTTCCCCGGCCCCCCTTGATCGTTCCGGCGGACGGCTCGCTACCGTACGTCGTGGAACGGTTCGACGTCGAAGGGGGAGACGGCATGGCTGACATGACGGTGCGTCCGGTGGCCCGTGTGGTGGGTGGCCGGGAGGACGTGCGGGACGACGGGTGGGGCGGTGTCGCGGCGGTGATCCGGCTGGACGCCGGGCAGTTCACCGAGGAGGCGCTGTACGGGCTGGCGGACTTCTCGCACCTGGAGGTGGTCTACCGCTTCGACCGGGTCCCGGAGGGAAAGGTCGAGACCGGCGCCCGGCACCCGCGCGGCAACACCGACTGGCCGTTGGTGGGGATCTTCGCCCAGCGCGGGAAGAACCGGCCCAACCGGCTCGGGGTCTCGCGCTGCGAGCTGGTCCGGGTGGACGGATTGGACCTGCACGTCACCGGCCTGGACGCGGTGGCGGGCACGCCGGTGCTCGACATCAAGCCGTACCTGGCCGAGTTCGGCCCGCGCGGTGAGCTCCGGCAGCCCGCGTGGTCGACCGAGCTGATGCGCGCCTACTACGACGGCGAGGTCTGAGCGGTGACGGAGCAGCGGTTCGCGGTGGTGTCCGGCGGCGGGACGGGGATCGGGCGGGCGATCGCCGCCCGGCTGGCCGGGGACGGGTGCCGGGTGGTGGTCCTGGGGCGCCGGGCGGCCGTGCTGGAGGAGGCCCGGGCGGAGATCGAGCGCACCGCCGGGCCGGGGGCGGTGGTGCCGCTGGCGGGTGACCTGGCGGATCCGGAGGCGGTCGAGCGGGTGGCCGCCCGGATCGCCGAACTCGGTCCGGTGGACGTGCTGGTGAACAACGCGGGCGCGATCATCACTCCGCCCGAGGACGACGGCCTGGCCGCGCTGGCCGCCTCCTGGCGGCGGGACCTGGACACCAATCTGCTGACCGCCGTGCTGCTGACCACCGCGCTCCAGGGGGTGCTGCGCCGGCCCGGCGGCCGCCTGGTGGTGATCAGTTCGGCGGCCGCCCAGCGCGGTGGCGCGGGCCCGCACTCGGCGGGCTCGTACGCGGCCGCGAAGGCGGCGCTGCACGGCTGGGCGTTCGGCCTGGCCCGGCAGTTGGGGCCGGACGGGATCACGGTGAACGTGCTGGCCCCGGGCTACGTGGCGGACACCGAGATCTTCGGCGCGGACCGGAACGAGGAGTTCCACGCCCGGAAGGTCGCCGACACCCTGGTCGGCCGGGCCGGCACGCCCGAGGACGTGGCCGAGGCGGTGGCCTACATCGCCTCGCCGGCGGCCGGCTACCTCACCGGGCAGGTGATCGGGCTGAACGGGGGCGCGGTGCTGGGCCGATGAGCGGCTCCGCCGGGCAGACGAGCCGTTCATCGGACGTCTACCACCGCTGCCTACGGTGAGTCCCCGTACGAACCGGGACCGACCACAGGAGTTTCCGCTGTCCAGGATCATCACCACCGCCCTGCCCGCGCACGGGCACGTCAGCCCGCTGCTGGCCATCTCCGCCGACCTCGCCGCGCGCGGCCACGAGGTGGTCTTCCTGGGCGGCTCGCGCTTCGCGGAGGCGGCCGGGCGGGCCGGGGTGCGCTTCGCCGCGCTGCCCGTCGAGGCCGACTGGGACGACCGCGACCTCGACGGCTCCTTCCCGGGCCGGGCGGAGCTGGCGCCCGGCCCGGAGCGGATCGCCTTCGACGTGCGGCACGTCTTCCTCGACCCGGTGCCCCACCAGTACCGGGCGCTGCTCGCGCTGTTGGCGGAGTTCCCGGCCGACGCCGTCGTCGCGGACGCCTTCGTCCAGGGCGTGCTGCCGCTGGCGCTCTCCCGTCCGAGGGCGCAGCGTCCGGCGCTGATCGGGGTCGGGATCACCCCGGCGATGCTGCCGAGCGCGGACACCGCGCCGTTCGGGCTGGCGCTGCCGCCGCTGCTGGGGGAGGAGGGCCGGATCCGCAACCGCTCCCTGCGGGAGGAGGTGGACCGGCGCGGCGAGCCCTTGCAGCGGTACGCGGAGAAGGTGTTCGCGGAGGCGGGCGTCCAACTGCCGGAGGGGCCGCGCGGGCTGGCCCAGGTGACGGTGCCGGACGCGTACCTCCAGCTGACCGTGCCGGGCTTCGAGTACCCGCGCTCCGACGCGCCCGCCTCGTACCGGCTGATCGGCGCGCTGCCGGGCAACGTCGGCGAGGAGCAGCCGCTGCCCGGGTGGTGGGCGGAGCTGACGGGTGAGCGGCCCGTCGTGGTGGTGACCCAGGGGACGCTGGCCAACGACGACCTGGGCGAGCTGGTCGCCCCGACGGTCCGCGCGCTGGCGGACCGGGACGTGCTGGTGGTGGCCGCCACCGTCCGCCCGGACGGGCCGGCGGAGCTGACCGAACTGCTGGGCGGCCGACTGCCGGAGAACGTCCGGGCCGCCGGGTACGTGCCGTTCGACCGGCTGCTGCCGCACACCGACGTGCTGGTGAGCAACGGCGGTTATGGTGGGGTGCAGACCGCGCTGCGGTACGGGGTGCCGGTGGTGGTGGCCGGGGCGAGCGAGGACAAGCCGGAGGTCGCGGCCCGGGTGCAGTGGGCCGGCGTGGGGCTGGACCTGCGCACCGGCCGCCCGGCCCCGGAGGCGGTCGGCCGGGCGGTGGAGCAGGTGCTCGCCGAGGGCCGGTTCCGCGAACGGGCCCGCGCGCTGGGCGCGGAGTTCGCGGAGTACCGGCCGTTCGACACCATCGCCGAGCTGGTCGACTCGCTCTGAACCGGTCGGCTCGCGCCGGGCTGGTCTGCTCGCGCCGGGTCGGTCGGCTCGCGCCGGGCCGGCCGGGCCGGTCAGTCCCCGTCGGCGTCCGGCTCCGTGGTGGGTGTGGCGGCGGCCCCGCCCTTGCTGATGCCGAGCTTGGCCTCGGCCGTCGTCCAGTCGGTGGCGATCGCCTGCTGGGCGGCGGTCAGGGTGACCTGGCCCTTGCAGATCGCGGTGTGCAGGTGGGTCTCCACCGAGTCCTTGGGGTTGTTCGGGCCCTTGCCCGGGACGTGGCCGGGGGAGGGCGGCTGGACCCACAGGTTGCGCGGGTCGTTGGGGTCGCCGCCGAGCTGGAGGCTGATCAGGTGGTCGTACTCGGCGTCGCCCATCGGGCCGGTGTAGCCGTAGGACTTGGCGTTCTCGGTCTTCTCCTTGCCGGTGACGTTCACCGGCGGGCGGATGGTCGAGGTGTAGCCGCCCGGCTTGCAGATGGTGTCGTTGATGGTGCCCTGGTTGACCGCGGGGCTGATGGCGCCCGGGGTGCAGTTCGGGTCGGGCAGCGGCTGCTTGTCCGCCGTGTAGCGGTAGTGGCAGCTGCCCGCCGCGGGCTGCGGCTGGGCGTCGTAGGAGCTCTTCGGCCCGGGGCCGGTCACGATCGCGGCCGGGACGGGCTGGGCGGCGTCCCCGGCGGCCGCCGGGGCGGAGCCGTGGGCGCTGCTGCTGTGGGCGGAGGCCTTGCCGCCGGAGCCGTCCTTGGCGGTGTGGCCGCCGCCGGACGAGCAGCCTGCGGCGGCGGCGAGCAGGACGGCCGCGGCTATGGCGAGGGCGCCTCGGGCGGGTGCCGGCACGGAGTTCCTCCAGGTCGTTGCGGTGGCACGGACGGCCGGCCGACGAAGGTGCCGGGGGCCGCGCCAGCGGACACTACCGTGTGGAGGGGGCCGAAGGGGTGACGCCACGTCCGGCGCGGGAGGACGGCGGCGGGCGCGCGGAATCGTTTTCGCACTCCTGACGCGTCGACGGCCGTGCCACCGCCCGGTGCCGTCCCCCTCCGCCGGGACGGCACCCGACGACGGCACCCGGGGCCGGCGGGACCGTCAGACCGACCGCAGCGCCGTGATCCAGTCGCTGATCACGTCCTCCAGCACGCCCAGCGGCAGGCTGCCGTGCCCGATCACCTCGTGGTGGAACTCCCGTACGTCGAAGAGCCCGCCGAGCTCGGCCCGGGCCCGCTCGCGGTGCCGGACGATCTCCCGACGCCCGATCAGGTACGCGGTGGCCTGGCCCGGCCAGGCGATGTAGCGGTCGATCTCGTTGCGGACGTTGGCCTCCGGGGTGGCCGTGTTGTCCCGCAGGTAGGCCATCGCCCGCTCCCGGGACCAGCCGTAGTGGTGCAGTCCGGTGTCCACCACCAGGCGCACCGCGCGCAGCGCGTCCATCGACAGCATGCCGAAGCGGGACAGTTCCGAGCCGTACAGGCCCATCTCGTCGGCCAGCCGCTCGGTGTACAGGCCCCAGCCCTCGACGTGCGCGGTCAGCTGGCCGTTCGGCCGCTGCCGGAACTCCGGCAGGTGGTGCAGGGTGCGGGCGAGCGCGAGCTGCAGGTGGTGGCCGGGCACGCTCTCGTGGAAGGCGATCGCCTCGTACTCGTAGCTGAACCGGCTCCCCGGGTTCAGCGTGTTGATCCAGTGGGTGCCGGGCAGTCCGCCCGGGCCCGGCGGCTGGTAGTAGGCCAGCGGCGCGGTCTCCGCCTCCAGCGGGTCGATCTCCCGGGTCACGCAGTCGGCGATCGGGTACGGGCGGAACCAGTCGGTCGAGGCGCGCCGGGCCCGGTCGAGGGCGCCGTCCACCAGGGCGACGATCTCGGCCGCGCTGGTGAAGCGCAGCGAGCGGTCCTCGCGCAGCGCGGTCAGCACCTCGTCGGTGCCGCTGATGCCGAGCACCCGGGCGCCCAGCTCGCCGAACTCCTCGCGCAGCGCCGCCACCGTCTCCAGGCCGATCCGGTGCACCTCCTCCGGGCCCAGCCCCGGCCGGGTGAAGCGGCCGACGGCGTCCGCGTAGCCCTCGTCGCCGCCGGGCACGTAGCAGACCCCGGCCTCGGCGTCCGGGCGGGCGGCCGGTGCCAGCCGCTGGGCGAGCCCGGCCCGGTAGCGGGCCACGGCCGGGCGCACGCCCTCGCGGACGATGGCCCGGGCCCGCTCGAACTCCCGGCGGTCCCGGAGCGGGCGCAGCAGCTGGTCGGCGGTCGGGTCGGCGGCCAGGTAGCCGTCCAGCTGGGTGATGGCGGCGTCCACGCCGCTGCGCAGCGGGTGGCGGCCCTCGGCGGCGGCGTCCAGGCTGCGGCGCAGGACGGCGTCGAAGTAGCCGGGCAGGCCGGCCAGCCGCTCCAGGTAGGCGTCGGTGCCCTCGTGGTCGACGGCGGTCATGGCGAGCGAGGTGAAGACCGTGTTGTGCGGGGCGACGATGGTCGCGGAGACGCTGACCTCGGCGAGTCCGTGGGTGATCCGGCCGTCGTTGTCGTCGATCAGCCGGGCGAGCACCCGGTGGGTGGTGCGGTCCTCGCCGGTCAGTCCGTCCAGTGGGACGGCGGCCAGCCGGGCGGCCAGGCCGCGGAGCACCTCGCGGTGGCGCAGGGCGGCCGCGCGGGACGGGTCGGGCACCTCGTGGGCGTAGCCCTCGGTGCCGGAGAGGGTGGCCTCGAAGGGGTCGTGGTCGTTCTCGGCGGCGAAGAACTCGTCCGCGAGGGCGGCCAGTTCGGTGTGGTGGGCGGGGACGGCTCGGTGGGAGGTGTCGTTCGGCTGCTCGGTCATGGGTCGCTCCCGGGTCCGGTGGGGGCAGTGCGACACGGGTTCCCTGAGGGCCCGATCGGGCCGATTATTCGGAGTCGGCCACGGCGCGGTCAATACGCACCGGGGGGAGAGCAGTTCGGGGCACCGGGCGGGCACCGGGCAGTGGGCACAGGGCGCCGGCCACCGGGCGCCGGGCAGCGGGCAGCGGGCATGACGGTGCCGGCGTCCGTCCTCCCTGGACGAACGCCGGCACCGGTGGAGCGAGGGGGTCCGGTGGCCGGCCCCCGGAGGGGCTCAGCTGCCCTGGGCCTCCTTGGCGGCCTTCTCGGCGGCCTCCTTCTCGTGCTTCGCCTTGATCCGGGCGGTCTCCTTGCGGACGTCCACCTGGTTGGCGCGCTCGTGCTGGAGCCACAGCGGGTTCTCGGCCTTGAGGGCGTCGACCTCGGCGGTGGTCAGCGCCTCGGTCACGCCGCCGCGGGCCAGGCCCGCGATGGAGATGCCGAGCTTGCCGGCGATCACCGGGCGCGGGTGCGGGCCGTTCTTGCGCAGCTCCTGGAGCCACTGCGGCGGCTCGGCCTGCAGCGCGCTGAGCTCCTCGCGGGAGACCACGCCCTCCTGGAAGTCGGTCGGCGCGGCCGCGAGGTAGATCCCCAGCTTCTTGGCCGCCGTGGCCGGCTTCATGGTCTGGCTGGTCTTCTGCTTGAGCGATGTCATGGAACAAGGGTAAGGGAGTGCGCGGGCGCTTCCGGTCACGGTCGGTAGCCTTGCCCTGTGACAGACATGCAGGTGAACCAGCCCTTCCGGCTCGCGTACGTCCCGGGCGTGACCCCCGGCAAATGGGCCCGGGTGTGGATCGAACGGCTTCCGGACGTCCGGCTCGACCTCGTCGCGGTGCCCTCCACCGACGGTGAGCGGATCCTGCGCGAGGGCGCGGTGGACGCCGGACTGGTCCGGCTGCCGGTCGACAAGGACGTGCTGAGCGCGATCCCGCTGTACACGGAGACCACAGTGGTGGTCTTCCCCAAGGACCACTGGCTGGCCGCCGCGGAGGAGGTCGCCCTCGACGAGCTCGCCGACGAGGTGGTCTTCCACCCGCTGGACGACACCCTCGGCTTCACGGCCGGGACCCTGCCCGGGCGCCCGGCGATCGCCCGCCCGGACACCACGGCGGACGCGGTCGAGCTGGTGGCGGCCAACGTCGGCGTGCTGCTGGTGCCCCAGTCGCTGGCCCGGCTGCACCACCGGCGGGACCTCACCTACCGGACGGTGCCGGAGGCGCCGCAGTCGCAGGTCGCGCTGTCCTGGCCGCAGGAGCGGACCACGGACCTGGTGGAGGAGTTCATCGGGATCGTCCGGGGGCGCACCGTCAACAGCTCGCGCGGCCGCGGGGCCGGACAGCCGGCCGACGCCCCGGCGGAGAGCCGGCCGAAGAAGGCGGCGGCGCCGCGGAAGCCGCAGCAGCAGAAGGCCGGCGGCCAGAAGGCGGGTGCGCAGAAGGCGGGCGGCCAGCGGACCGGCGCGCAGAAGGGCCGGGGCGGCCCGGCCGCGGCCCGGCGCGGTAAGCCGAAGCGGCGCTCCTGACCGCCGCGCGGGAGTAGCGTCGGCCCCGTTCCGGACGGCCGTTCCGGAGCGTCCTGGTGGGAGGAGCGGGGCCGTGTGGCATGACCTGGTGGTCGTCCAGATTCCGATCGTGGAGAAGGTCCTCCGGACGATCGCCGTCTACGTGCTGATCCTGGTGCTGTTCCGGCTGGCCGGGAAGCGCGGGCTGGCGGGGCTGAACACCTTCGACATGGTGGTCGTGTTCCTGCTCTCCAACGTGGTGCAGAACGCGATCATCGGCAACGACAACAGCCTGCTGGGCGGCGCGATCGGCGCCGTCACCCTGATCGCGGTGAACGCCGGGGTCACCCGCTGGCTGGCCCGCGATCCGCGGGCCGCGCGGATCCTGGAGGGGGCGCCCACCACGGTGGTCCGCGACGGCGCGCTGGTGCCCGGCGCGCTGCGCGAACTGGCGCTGCGCCCGTCCGAGCTGGAGCACGCGATCCGGGTGCAGAACGGCGACGACGTGGGCGACGTGGCGCGGGCCCGGCTGGAGCCGGACGGGCAGCTGCTGGTCACCCTCCGGGAGGCCGAGCGGAGCGCGACCAAGGGCGACGTCGACGAGCTGCGGGAGCGGCTGGCGGCGATCGAGCGGCTGCTGACCACGCTCGCCGAGGAGCGCCGCCCGCCGCGCTGACCAGCTGCCTGCTGCCTGCCGCCTTCGGGCTGCAGGCTGCCGGCCGACGGACCCGGGCCGCCCCCGGCCCCGCCCAGGGGCGGTCAGCCGCCGGTGCGGGCGGCGGCCGGGGCGGTGGCGCGGCGTCGGCCGCGGGCGGTGGCGGCGGCCAGGGCGAAGCCGAGCGCGGCGGCGAGGAGGTGGCCGACGGTGGTGAACTCGGGCAGCGGGCCCGGCCACTCCTCGTCGCCGGTGAGCGGCCAGGCGAGCACGAAGGCGGCCCAGGGCAGTCGGGCCCAGCGGGGCAGGGCGAGGGTGGCGAAGGCGAGGGCGCCCTGGGCGCCGTAGCTGATGCCGTAGTCGGAGGCCGCCCGGACGCTCTCCGGGTACCAGCCCTGGTGCAGGGCGAACAGGATCACCAGGGCGGTGATCAGGGTCGCCCCGACGTGCCCGGCGAGGAAGACGGCGGCGGCGCGGGGCGTGCCGAAGCGGCGTTCGGCCCAGGCCAGGCCGACGACGATGCCGAGGCCCAGGGTGATCAGGGTGCCGCCGAAGCCGGTGGAGGTGATGTCGGTGAGCGTGCCGTCGTACAGCAGGGCGCTGCCGGCCAGGGCACGGACGGGGTGGTCGTGCAGGTTGTCCAGGTTGGTGCTGATGTAGGCCCGGAGGTCGTCGGCCTGCTCCTCGGTCAGCCCGTACTCGACCCAGGCGTGCCCGAGGAGCAGCAGCCCGACGTAGACGAAGGTCAGCGGTGAGCGTCGCGGGTACGTGCGGACGGCGCGCAGCAGCGTGCTGAGGAGCCCCAACGGGGGTCGAGCGTTCATGTTCTGATGGTGTCCCGGTCGAGCGGCTGGTCCCGGCCGGCCCGGATGCGGCCGGCCTCCTCGGGACAGTACCGAACCGCGCTGCCGGATGCTCGCGGGGCCCTCAGCGGATCCGGCGGGCGAGCGTGGCGGTGAACGGGCGGGGGGAGAGCGAGGCGCTGCGCTGGGGGCGGACGGGCCTGCCGGGGGTGGGGGTGACGCTCCAGTGGGCGGCGATGCCGGCCAGCGCGAGGGCGGCCTCGGTGCTGCCGAAGGCCTCGCCGATGCAGCGGCGGGCGCCGAGGCCGAAGGGGGTGTAGATGCCGGGGGCCGGGCGGGCGGTGGTGAGCCAGCGGTCGGGGTCGAAGCGGTCGGGGCAGGGGAAGAGGTCGGCCCGGCGGTGCAGCAGGTACGGGCTGTACAGGACGGTGGCGCCGGCCGGGAGGGGGTGGCCGCCGAGCTCGGTGGCGGTGGTGGTGGTGCGGCTGAGGATCCAGGCCGGCGGGTGGAGCCGCAGGGTCTCGCTGACGATCCGGGCGGTGAGCGGCAGGGCGGGCAGGTCCTGGTGGCGGGCGGGGCGGCCGTCGAGGACGGTGTCGAGCTCGGTGTGCAGGCGCTCGCGGACGGCCGGGTTGGCGGCGAGCAGGGTCCAGGCCCAGGAGAGGGTGGCGGCGGTGGTCTCCATGCCGGCCAGCAGGAAGGTGACCACCTGGTCGTGGACCTCGTCGTCGGACAGGCCCCGCCCGTCCTCGTCGCGGGCGCCGAGCAGCATCGAGAGCAGGTCGTGGTGGTCGGTACCGGCGGTGCGGTAGTCGGCGATCAGGCGGTCGGTGATCTCCCGGAGGTCCCGCCGGGCGCGGGCGAAGCGGCGGTTGCCGGGGGTGGGGACGCGGTCGGCGCCGGGCAGCGGCAGCACCATCCGCCGGGCGACCCCGCGGGCGACCTGGTCCATGGCGGCGTGGACGGGCAGCGAGCCGGCCCGTTCGTGGGCGGCGAACAGGCAGCGGGCGGTGACGGCGGTGGAGAGGCGGTACATCGCGGCGGGCACGTCGACCACGTCGCCGTCGCGCCAGCCGCCGGTGGTGGCGGCGATCTCCTCGGCCATCAGGGCGGCGTAGCCGGGCAGCCGGTCGCGGTGGAACGCGGGCTGGAGCATCCGGCGCTGGCGCCGGTGGTCGGCGGCGGGGCAGGTGGCGAGGCCGTTGCCGAAGGCCTCGCGGGCCTTCTCGACGACGATGCCGCCCTTGTCGTAGGTGCGGTCCTCGGTGAGCAGGCGGCGCACCAGGTCGGGGTGGCAGACGACGTACGCGGTGAGCGGGCCGAGCCGGATCCGGACGAGGTCGCCGTGGGCGGCCAGGCCGGCCACGAAGTCGGGCGGGTTGCGGAGCAGGGCGGGGGCGTGGCCGAGCAGGGGGAGCGCGCCGGGGGCGGTGGCCGAGGTGTAGCGGGCGGTGGAGTGGTACTGGGTGGGCACGGGCGTCACCTAGGGGAGGGCGGGTCGGTCGGGCGTCGGTGATCTTTCCCGGCGGCCGCCGGTGAAACGGTCCGCGAACGGCGGGTGGGGTGAACGCGGGGGCGCAGGCCGAACGCCCGTGCGCCGGGGTGGCCTTGACACCCCGGCGCCGAGCCCGGACCGGAGCCCGGTGCGGAGCCTGGTGCGGCCCGGTCGACGCTCGGGGCGGGGCGGGAGCGCCGGAGGCCCGGACGGCGGTTCCGGGGGCGGGCGCAGGGGGTTTCCGCGCGCGGTGCCGCGCGCCTACACTGCGAGCTCCGCACTATTACCGGCTGGTACTACCGGCCGGTACCGCCAGTCAGTTCGGTACTACCGGTTGGGAGTTGGGATGGCCGACGAGCGGGCCCACGCGTTCACCGACGACGCCCTCGGCGCACACGACGCCGTGGCACTGGCCGCCCTGGTCCGGGCCGGTGCGGCCCACCCCCGGGAGCTGGTCGCGGCCGCCGTCGCCCGCGCCGGGCGGATCGACGCCGCGCTGCTGCCCGTCGCCCACGCCGCCCACGACCGGCCCCGGATCAGCCGGGCGGGCATCGACGGCCCGCTCTGGGGCGTACCGACCTACCTCAAGGACAACGTCGACCTGCGCGGCCTGCCGACCGGCATGGGCAGCGAGGCCTTCCGCGCCCGCCCGGCCCGCCGCAACGCGCCCTTCGCCGACCAGCTGCTGTCCACCGGCCTGGCCGTGCTCGGCAAGACCCGGCTGCCCGAGTTCGGCCTGAACGCCTCCACCGAGTTCGCCACCGCCCAGCCGGTGCGCAACCCCTGGAAGACCTCCCACTCGCCCGGCGCCTCCTCCGGCGGCGCGGCCGCGCTGGTCGCCGCCGGAGTGGTGCCGATCGCCCACGCCAACGACGGCGGCGGCTCGATCCGCATCCCGGCGGCCTGCTGCGGCCTGGTCGGCCTCAAGCCCACCCGCGGCCGGCTGGTCACCAACGCCCAGGGCGGCAAACTGCCGATCGACCTGGTCACCGACGGGGTGCTGACCCGTACGGTGCGCGACACCGCCGCCTTCTTCGCCGCCGCCGAACGCCACCACCGCAACCCCCGGGTGCCCCCGCTCGGCCTGGTCGAGGGCCCCGGCGGGCGCCGGCTGCGGATCGGGCTGGTGGTCGACTCGCCCACCGCCAAGACCGACGAGGCGACCCGCCGGGTGGTCGAGGAGACCGCCGCCCGACTGGAGGCGATGGGGCACCGGGTGGTGCCCACCACCCTGCCCTTCGGCGAGGAGTTCTCCCGGGACTTCCTGGCGTACTGGGGCTACATCGCCTGGGTGATCGCGCTCACCGGCCGGGTGCTGCTCGACCCGAGCTTCCGGGCCGGGAAGCTGGACGGGCTCACCACCGGGCTGCGCAACGGCTTCCGGGCGGAGTTCCGGCGCACCCCGGGCGTGCTGCGCCGACTGCGCCGGGCCGAGGCCGTGTACGCGGGGATCTTCCGCGAGCACGACGCGATCCTCTCCCCGGTGCTCGCCCACACCGCCCCGCCGATCGGCCACCTCAGCCCCAACGTGGCCTTCGACGAGCTGGTCGACCGGCTGCTGCGCTACGTCGCCTTCACCCCGGTCAACAACGTGACCGGCGGCCCGGGCATCGCGCTGCCCGCCGGCGCGGCGCCGGGCGGCCTGCCGATCGGGGTGCACCTGTCGGCCGCGCACGGGCAGGAGCGGCTGCTGCTGGAGCTGGCCTACGAGCTGGAGGCGGACCGGCCCTGGCGGCGGATCCAGGACTGACCGGCGCGGGCCCCGGCCCGCCGCGCCGCGGCGGGCCGGTCAGGAGGCCGCGACCGCCCGGGCCGCGTGCACCTCGTGGTGCAGCCGGGCCAGCGCGCAGTCCGGCGCCGGCGCGTCCGGGTCGCCCGGGGGCAGCGGCGCGCCGGTGCGCAGCGCCTCGGCGAGGTCGGTCAGCTCCCGGGCGACGGCGCCCACCTCGGCCGGGGTCGGCACCGGGGCCCCGTGCTCGACCCGCACCCGGGTGGCGGTGGTGGTGTCCACGATCCGCTCCACCGCGATCACCAGCGGCCACCAGGCCTCCGCCCGGGCGCCGACCGGCGGCGGCTCGGTGAGCGCCCGCTGGAACTCGCTGCGCACCGCGGAGAGGTCCCGGTAGAGCCGGCGCCGGTAGCGGGCCCGGGCCGGCTCGTCGTGGCCCGGCGCGGTGGTGAAGGCCAGCGAGACGTACGAGGCGGTGTCCTGGACGGCGTCGGCCAGCCGGTCGCCGATCCGGGTGTGCCAGGACTCCGGCCAGAGCAGGTAGCCGGCCAGCAGGGCGATGCCGCAGCCGATCAGCGAGTCGTAGAGCCGGGGCAGCGCCAGGTGGAAGCCCTGGTGGTTGAGCAGGTCGGAGAGCATCAGGATGACCGGGGTGATCGCGGCGGTCTGGAACGCGTACCCCTTCGCGGACAGCACCGGGATCAGCGTGGCGAGGGCCGCCATCACCGGGACGTCCCACCAGCCGTGCGGCACCTCGGCGAGCACCGGCACGGCGACCAGCAGCCCGGCGGCCGTCCCGAGCGCGCGCAGCACCGCGCGGGAGAACACCGAGCCGAAGTCCGGTTTCAGCACGAAGGTCACCGTCAGCGAGACCCAGTACGAACGCGGCACGGCGATCACCGACACCAGCACCTGGGCGAGCCCGATGCACAGGGCCAGCCGCAGTCCGTACCGCCAGGACGCGCCGGAGAGCAGCAGTGCCCGGGCGGTCCGGCGGGCCCGTACCCGCAGCCCGGCGGGCCGGCCGAGCCGGTCGTCGGCGGCGTACGGGTCGGGTTCGGCCTCGTGCACGACGGTGGCGGCGTGCCCGATGGCCTGGGCCAGCGCCCGGGTGGACGGGCCGCGCGGCTCGGGCAGTTCGGGCAGTCCGAGGACTCCGGGCGGCCCGGGCGGCGGGGACGGGCCGCCGGGGCCCCGCTCGACGGCGGCGGCCAGCGCGCGCACCGCCGCCGGGTAGGCGGGCGGCAGCGGGCCCTCGGCGGGCGGGCGAAGCTGGGCCGCGGACGCGCCCTCGACCACCGGGATCAGCGCGTTGAGCTGGGCGAGCAGGCGCACCAGGGTGGGCGAGCGGCCGTGCCGGCGGGCGCGGCGGGCCAGCAGCAGGTCGTAGGAGTGGTCGAGCGACCGGGTGAGCTCCCGGCGCCGGTCCTCGTAGTCGGGTGAGCCGGCCGCCTCCAGCAGTCCGGCGACCGCCCGGTAGGTGTCGGCCACCGTCGCGCGCTCGGGCGTGCCGCCGCGGAAGGGCCAGGCGAGCAGGGTCAGCGCGAGCACCAGCAGGCCGCCGAGCAGCAGCAGGGCGGGCGGCAGCCACCACGGGGAGGGCAGCGGCAGGCCGGCCCCGACCACGGCGTTCAGCAGCAGGAGCAGGCCGGAGACGGAGGCGACCGCGCCGATCGAGGAGATCATGCCGGACACCAGCGCGACCACCGTCAGCACCACCACGGCCGTCCAGCCGGTGCCGAACACCTGGGTGCCGACCAGCACCCCGAGGGCACCGAACAGCTGCGGCACGGCGATGTTGAACACCCGCATCCGGTAGGCGTCGGCGGTGTCCCCGATCACCCCGGACAGCGCGCCCATCGACACCAGTGCGCCGTAGCCGGTCCGGCCGGTGGCGGTGCCGACGGCGAGCGGGGCGGCGAGCGCCACCGAGGCGCGGGCCGCCGCGGCCCAGGGGACCGGCGCGTCCCGGGGCCGCAGGCTCGCGGTCAGCCAGCCGGGCGGGGCCGGCCGGGGCCGTGCCGGTCGGGGCCGTGTCCGTCGGGGAGGTGCCGGCCGGGTGCGTGCCACAGACCCAACGTACGTGCGCAACGGATGTGGGGCGCGTGGGGTTCACCTCCGCGCGATTATGTCAATTCTCGAAACATACCCGGCCTTATGTCAGTCTCCGAAACATAAAGCGAACCTCCAGAACCGCCGTGAACTGCGCTGATTCCCAATCGGTAACCTGCGGGAAAGGGTTGACACCATTAGTTGGTCTAGTCCAACGTATGGGGAAGCGCGGTCCGGCGCAGGCTGATGTGGGGTGAGTGCCCTTGCCGGACGGGTGAGTTGGCCCCCTGACGTGGCGTTGCGTGCCGCTCGGGGGCCGAGGCGAGAAGGAGCGCATGCGGACGGGGAACCGGCCCGCGCACCGAATTCCCCTTCCGGCCGACGACCGGCCACCGGCTCGCCGCGCCCGCACCGGGCGCCCGGGAACGCGCTGCATCGACCACGAACCACGGAGTGACCGCCCATGCCGAGCCCTGACGAACACCCCGAGGAATATCTGTACCGGGCCGCCTCCGCGCGCCCCTACTTCAGTGCCGACACCGAGAGCTACCTCGCCTCCGACGCCCTGCGCGAACTGCGCAAGAAGCACCCGCTGCGGGTGCTCTCCGAGGAGGACTTCGCGCACTGGCAGACCTATGGCCACGTCGTGGTCCGGCAGGCGATCCCGGCCGAGGCCGCGCAGCGACTGCTCGACTTCGCCTGGGAGTTCCAGGGCCTGTCGCCCGACCGCCCCGAGGACTGGTACCGCGAGCGCGACCACCGCGACGAACTCGACCGGCACCTGCACATCTACGGCTTCGTCGAGGCCTACCACCACCAACTCATCTGGGACAGCCGCCAGTCGCAGCGCGTCTACGACGCCTTCGTGGACGTCTGGGACTGCGAGGAGCTCTGGGTCACCCTCGACCGGCTCAACCTCAACCCGCCGAACGTCCGCAACCGCGACCGCGCCCTGATCGAACCCACCGACAAGGGCTTCGACATCGAACTGCACTGGGACGTCGACACCACCCGCGCCATGCTGCCCCAGCGCGTCCAGGGCATCATCGCGCTCAACGACACCGCCCCCGACCACGGCGGCTTCCAGTGCGACCCGGAACTGTTCCGCCGCCACAACGAGTGGCAGGCCGCCCAGCCCGCCGACCGCGACCCGATCCGCCCCGACATCGACCGTGCCGAGTTCCCGGTCGTCCGGCCCGAGTTGAAGGCCGGCGACCTGCTGATCTGGAACGGCCTGCTCGCCCACGGCGTCGCCCCCAACACCTCCGCGAACGGCGTGCGCTCGGTGCAGTACCTGTCCATGATGCCCGCCCTGGAGGAGGCCGAGCCGCTGCGCCGCTCCCGGGTCGAGTCCTGGCGCACCCTCGCCACCCCGGACTGGAACCGCACCCTGGTCGGGGACGCCGAGCGGCCCGAGGCCCTGCGCTACGGACCGGCCGAACTCACCGAACTGGGAGAGAAGTTGCTCGGTCTGCGGTCCTGGACCGGCCGGAACTTCGAGGACTCCGCTGCCGAGCAGCCCACGGGGGAGCGGGAATGCACGCCGTCTGCCTGACCCTGCCCACCAACCGCGCCTGCGCGGACACCATCACCACCGTCGGCGCCGAAGCCGCCCACGCCGCCCGGACCTTCGGCGTCCGGGTGCACCTCCTGGTGCTCGACTCCGCCGAACCGGCGGACCGCGCCCGGCACGCCGCCGCCGTCGCCGCACTGCCGCCCACCGAAGGCGTGGTCACCCACCACCTCGACGAGGACGCCCAACGCGCCTTCCTGCGCGAGGTGATCGAGCGCACCGCCCACCCAGACCCGGACCGGCTGCTCGACCTGATGCTGCCCGACGCCGTCTCCTACGGCGCCTGCACCAACCGGGCCTTCCTGCTGGCCGCCGCCCTCGGCTGCGCCTCCGTGCACCGCCGCGACTCCGACAGCCGCTACCAGTGGCACGACGGCGCCCCCGTCTTCCCGATCGACCACGAACTCGCCACCATCGGCCTCAAGGCCGCCGACGCGGCCGCCGCCGTCACCGAGCACACCCTCGACCCGGCCGACGCCGACAAGCCCGTCGCCCTGGTCGGCGCCTCCTTCATCGGCGAACTCTCCGTCGACCTCGGCGAGATCCGCGCCCTCGACCCGGACGTCTACCACGACCTGGTCGCGCTCTGGGCGCCCACTGGAGCCACCGAGCAGGAGCGGCGCGAACTCGTCGCCGACTCCTTCACCGGCGCCGGAACCGACCCGTTCACCGTCGACCGCGCCGTGCTCGGCCGGCCCGACATCTGGCGGATCGACATGTGCAACATCGCCCTCGACCACGAGGTCTACGAACGCGTCCCGCTGCCGCCCGCCACCGACACCATCGGCAGCGACTACTTCCTGCACCACCTGGTGCACGACGCCACCCTGCCCGGGGTGACCCACAACCGGCACATCGTCAACTACTACACCCCGGAACGACGCACCGACTCCGGCTTCACCGCCTACCAGGAGCGCTACGCCAAGTTCCTGCTCTCCATGCTCTACCTCCACCCCGTCTACTCCGAGATGGAACGGGCCGGCGACACCCTGCTGGACGAGCACCACCACGTCCGCCCCGGGGTGATCGCCGACTCCGCCCGCCGCAGCGCCACGACCGACCGCGCCGAGAACCACCGGCGGCTCGCCGAGCTCGACCGCTGCTACCGGCAACTCGGCGGAAGGTACGCCGAGTTCGCCGACCACCTGGCGCCCCGACGGGCGCAGCTGCTCGACCGGGCGCAGGCCGACATCGAGGACTTCGCCCTGCTGATCGACGCGTGGGGCCCGCTCGTGCGGGCCGGTAAAACCACGCCCACCGACCGGCTGCCGCGCTAGCCGCACCGGGAGTTCACACGTGATATCTCAGACCACCGAACCGCGCCCTGCCTCCGAACCGCACCGCTCCGCCGAGCCCCGGCGCTCCGCCGAGCCGCGCCACATCCCCGAGCAGCGTCACCCCGCCGGGGCGCAGCACGCCGCCGAACCGCGGGAGCGGGCCGACCGGGGGAGGGCCAACCACCGGGCCCCGACTGCCTCCGCCGCCGTGCACGCCGACCGGGCGCCCCGACCCGACCAGCACGACCACACCGCCCTCCGGGCCGCGCTCGCCGCCGCCACCGAGGACACCGTCATCTACGACCTCGACGGCATCGGCCGCCAGTACGCCGCCCTGGGCGCCGAACTGCCCGGCGTCGCCGTCCGGTTCGCGATGAAGGCCTGCCCCGTCGACGAGGTGCTCGGCCACCTCGCCCGGCTCGGCTCCGGCTTCGACGCCGCCAGCCCGCAGGAGATCGCCCAGGCGCTGCGCACCGGGGTGGCCCCCGGGCTGATCCACTACGGCAACACCATCAAGTCCGACCGCAACATCGCCGAGGCCTACCGGCTGGGCGTGCGCGAGTTCGCCACCGACAGCCTGGAGGACGTCGCCGCGATCGCCGAACACGCCCCCGGGTCACGGGTGTTCTGCCGGATCGCGACCACCGGCGAGGGCGCCCTGTGGGGGCTCAGCCACAAGTTCGGCTGCTCGCCCGAGGACGCCCTGCGGGTGCTCGGCGCCGCCCGTACGGCCGGGCTGGTGCCCTCCGGGCTGTCCGTGCACGTCGGCTCCCAGCAGATGACCGCCGAGGCCTGGACCGCGGCGGTCGACTCGCTGGCCGCCGTCCTGGAGGCGCTCAACTGGCGTGGCATCACCCCGGACCGGATCAACCTCGGCGGCGGACTGCCCGCCCTCGGCGTCCTCGACCGGGGCGGCCGCCCGCTCGAACCGCCGCTGGACAAGATGTTCACGGTGATCCGCGAGGGCATGGACCGGCTGCGCGCCGTCAACGCCGCCCCGCTGGACTTCGTCCTGGAACCCGGCCGCCACCTGGTCGCCGACCACGGCGCGATCCGCGCCCACGTCGCCCGGCTCTCCTCCCGCCACCGGCTCGACGGCACCCGCGAGGACTGGCTCTACCTGAGCTGCGGGAAGTTCAACGGCCTGTACGAGATGGACCAGTTGCAGTACCGGCTGGAGTTCCCCACCCACCCCGGCGGGCAGTTCGTCAACGCCGTGGTGGCCGGCCCGACCTGCGACAGCGACGACGCGTACGCCCAGGAGGACGGCGCGGTGCGCGTCCCGCACGCGCTCGCCTCCGGCGATCCGGTCTGGATCCACTCCTGCGGCGCCTACGCCACCGCCTACGCCACCCGCGGCTTCAACGGCTTCCCGCCGCTGCCGTACACCTGCGTCGGCGGCGACCACCCCGAGGAGGGGCGCGGATGAGCGACACCCGGATCCGGCTGCTCCGGGAGGAGGACTGGCCGGACGTGATCGCCGCCGAGGAGCGCGCCTACGCCGCCAGCGGCCTCTCCGAGGGCGGTGCGGCGCTGCGCTCCCGGCACCGCGCCTCGCCGTCGACCTGCTTCGTGCTGGAGGACGCGGACGGCTTCGCCGGCTACCTGCTCGCCCTGCCGTACCCGCTGTTCCGCTGCCCGGACCTCAGCCTGGCGTCCGCGGGCGGCGTGGTGCGGCCCACGGAGAGCAACCTGCACGCCCACGACCTGGTGATCGCCGAGCGGGCGCGCGGCCGGGGCCTGGCCCCACGGCTGCTGCGGCACCTGGAGGAGTGCGGCCGGGCGGCCGGCCACCGCACCCTCTCGCTGGTCGCCGTGCGCGGCTCCGAGGTGCTGTGGACCGGCCTGGGCTACCGCGCCCGGCCGGAGATCGGGCTGCCCGCGAGCTACGGCGCCGCGGCCGTCTACATGGCCAAGCCGCTGGACCGCGCCCCGAACCCCGCGGACCCGACTCCCGGATCCGCACCCAGAGCCGAAGTGGGCTGATGCACATGACCTCCCCCGCGCGCGACGAGTTCCGCCGCTCCCAACTGGCCATCGGCGCACTGTTCTTCGCGCTCGGCTTCCAGTACGCGACCTGGGTGTCCCGGGTGCCCGCGCTCAAGGCGCGGCTCGACCTGGGCGAGGCCCAGATCGGCCTGCTGCTGATGACCTGCGGGATCGGCGCGGCGGTGTCGTTCCCGCTGGTGGCGGTGCTGATGCGGCGGTTCGGCTCCCGGCTGCTCTCGGTGCTGTCGGCGCTCGCCCTGGGCGTGGTCCTGCTCGCCCTGTCGGTGGTGCCGAACTACCCGGTCACCCTGCTGGTGCTGTTCTTCGACGGCGTCGCCGTCGGCTGCCTGAACGTGGCGATGAACGCCCAGGGCGCCGCCCTGGAGGCCCGCTTCGAGCGCACCACGATGTCCAGGCTGCACGCCACGTTCAGCGCCGGCTCGCTGCTGGCCGCCCTGCTGGCCTCCGGCGTCAACGCCTTCACCGGCAGCCTCGTCGTCCACTTCGGGCTGGCCGCCGCTCTGCTGGCGGTGCTGGCGCTGGCCGCCCGGCCGGGCCTGCTGGCCGAACGTCCGGACGGGGCCGAGAACCCGGACGGGGCCGCCGCCCCGGCGGAGCAGGCCGGGAAGAAGACCCGTCGCGGCTTCGCCCTGCCGGCCGCGGCCACCCTCTGGATGGGCCTGGCGATGGTCTTCGGCACCGTCACCGAGGGCGCGATGAACGACTGGTCGGCGCTCTACCTCAAGGACGTGGTGGACGCCGGTGCCGGACTCGCCCCGCTGGGCATCGCCGTCGTCTCGGTGATGATGGTCTGCGCCCGGATCTTCGCCGACGGCTGGCGCACCCGCTTCGGTGACGGCCGGATCGTCCGCACCGGCAGCCTGCTGGCCGGCCTCGGCCTCGCCCTCGCCCTGCTGACCGGCGGCGTGGTGCCGACCCTGCTCGGCTTCGCCTGCGTGGGCCTCGGCGTCGCCGCCGTCACCCCCTGCGTCTACGTCGCCGCCGCCCGCCAGGGCTCCGACGCGCTCTCCCTGGTGGCGGCGATGGGCACCACCGGCCTGCTGGCCGGCCCCGCCGTGATCGGCTTCATCGCCAGCGGCACCAGCCTGGTCTGGGGCATGGCCGCCGTCGCCGCCTCCGCCGCGGTGGTCTCGCTCTGCGCCACCCGGATCACCTGGCCGCAGCCCGCCGCCCCCGCGCCGGAACCCCGGCTCGCCGCCGAGGCCGGCTGACCGACCAGCGGTCCACCCCTCAGCCCTCGCCCGGCACGCCCGTACCCCCCGTTGCGGCGTGCCGGGCGAGCCCTTTTCCCGCCGCGGGCCGACCGGACGCCGACCCCTGACGCGCGGGGTCGGGGGCAAGTCCCGGCGCGGGAGGGGTGTCTGACGGGGTGTGGGGAGAGCGGTCTTCTAGAGTCGCCTGCGGTACGACCGTACGACGGTGTGACCGAGAGCCGTACGAGCCGCGAGTGAAGGAAGAGCAGCATGACCGAGCAGGCGCCCGAGCCCTACCAGCCCGTCGACGAGGACTGGCGGACCGCCGTGGCGATCGTCGCCCACCCCGACGACATGGAGTACGGCGGCGCGTCGGCCGTCGCCCGCTGGACCGCCCAGGGCAAGCAGGTGGTCTACGTGATGGTCACCAGCGGCGAGGCCGGGATCGACTCGATGGACCCGGAGCGGTGCGGCCCGCTGCGCGAGGCCGAGCAGCGAGCCTCCGCGCGGGTGGTCGGGGTGGAGACCGTCGAGTTCCTCGGGCACCCGGACGGCGTGGTCGAGTACGGGCTGCCGCTGCGCCGCGACATCGCCCGGGTGGTCCGCCGGCACCGGCCGGACATCGTGATCACCAGCAACTTCCGGGAGACCTACGGCGGCACGTTCCTCAACCAGGCCGACCACATCGCGGTCGGCCGGGCCACCCTGGACGGCGTGCGCGACGCCGGCAACCGCTGGGTGTTCCGCGAACTGCTGGACGAGGGCCACCAGCCCTGGAACGGCGTCCGGCAGATCTGGGCGGCCGCCTCGCCCGAGGCCCGGCACGCGGTGGACACCACCGACACCTTCGACCTGGGCGTCGCCTCGCTGGAGGAGCACAAGGCGTACCTGGCCGGGCTGGGCGGGGCGATGGCGGACGCCCGGGAGTTCCTGGAGGGCTTCGGCCGGGGCGCGGGCACCCGGCTGGGGACGCGCTTCGCGGTGCCGTTCGAGGTGTTCCCGCTGGGCTAACCGTCCTCGGGCCGGTGGGGGTCCTCGGACCGGTCGGGGTCCTCGGGCCGGTCGGAGGGCCTGCCGGCGTCGGCCTCCTCGCGGCGCCGGCGCCGGTAGCGCAGTACCTGCCGCAGCAGGAACGCCGCGACCAGGCCGCCGAGTCCGATCGCGAACCAGAGCTGGTAGCGGAGCGCCGTCCGGTAGACCGCACCGATGTTGGCCCCGGCGACGTACCCGAAGGTGCCCCAGACGGCCGTCCACAGCACCGCGCCGAGCAGGTTGAAGACGGCGAAGCGGCGCCAGGGCATCTCGGTGGTCCCGGCGATGATGCCGTTGTACTGGCGCAGCCCGTCCACGAAGCGGGCGACCGTGACGACCTTGCCGCCCTGCCGGGCGAAGAAGCCGTCGGCGCGTTCCATCCGGGCCGGGGTGAGCAGCACGTAGCGGCCCCAGCGGTGGACGAAGGCGCGCCCGCCGGTGTGGCCGATCAGGTAGCCGAGCATGTTGCCGACGGTGGCGGCGGCCGCCCCGATCAGCAGGACGGCGGCGAGGTCCAGGTGCCCGGTGCCCGCGTACACCGCGGCGAGCACCAGGACGGTCTGCCCGGGCACCGGGACGCCGCAGTTGTCCAGCAGCACGAGCAGCGCCACCGCCAGGTACCCGTAGTGGTCCAGCAGTGGCGCGAGCCCGGCGAGCGCTCCGGGCAGCGGGGTCGTGGGGGAGTGGGTCAGTGTTCCGCCAGGCGCGGTTCGACCAGGCAGTCCGGTCCCGGGTAGACCAGGCCCTGGTGGCCGTCCTCGAAGCGGACCACGTACGGCGGTTCGCCGTTGGTGCCGCGCACCTCGATGATCTCGCCCTTCCGGTCCACCATGCCCACGGACCTGCTGTGGATGTGGAGCTGGTCACCTATCGCTGCGTGCATGGTCTGCTCCTCGGGTCGTGCGGGCGTTCCGCTATCCACTGTGCTGCGCCGGGGACGGCCTCGCAACGGCTCGGGCGGCCGGGGCGGGGCGGGCCCGAGGGGGCGGGGGTCAGTGGGCGGGCAGTTGTTGCGCGAGGTAGCCGCGCACCAGCCGCTTGCACTCGGCGATCAGCGCCGGATCCCCGTGCGGGTCCCCCCGGAAGGCCAGCTTGAGCACCGCGTCGGCCGCCTCCAGGGCGACCCGCAGGGCGAGCGTGGTGGCCGCCGGGTCGCCGGCCTCGAACAGTTCGCCGCCGAGCGCCTGCAGCCGCAGGGCGACGGCGGTGTTGTTGTCCATGCCGGAGTCCAGCAGGTGCTTGTCGTTCCGCACCCCGGAGGGCACCGCCGTACCGGCGAGCCCGAAGTCGACCTGGCCGAAACCGGGCACCGCGCGCTTCATCGCGACGAACTCCTCCACCGCGAGGTCGGTGAACCCGGCCGGGCCGACCGGGGCGGAGCCGGCCAGCCGGTCGTCCAGGCGCTGGAGGTAGTGGTCGAGGTTGCGGGTGGCGAGGGCGGCCAGCAGGTCCTCCTTGCCGGCGAAGAACTGGTACAGGGTGCCGATCGGCACCTGGGCGCGCTGGGCGACCTCCTTGGTGGTCAGGGCGGTCGCGCCGACCTCGTCCAGCAGCCGGGCGCAGGCGTCCAGGATGCGGCCGTACCGCTCCTGGCTGCGCTGCTGGACCGGCCGCCGCCTGGCCGGTCCGGGGCTGTGCTGGAGACTCCGGGCGTCAACGCTCATGCCGCCAACTCTGCCGCATCCGCTGTTCCGACGGCGAATCATCGGGGCGGGGGAGTGCCGGAGTTTCGGTTGGGGTGCGAATGGACTGGTGGCCGGAGCTGAACGGCACGGTGGCGGGAAGGTAACCACGGGTTGGCTTTGGTCTTGTCGTGGACGCGAAGGCCGGTTCATACTCCTGGGGCGGATCACCTTGCGTGATCGACGCTTGGCTCTTCGTGGCGACCGTGGGCCCGTTCGGTGGACCCGGTCGCGATTGCGAAACGCGCATCCAGCTGTCTGTGGCGACGACGGGCGACACCGCCGCCACCCGAAGTCAGGACGGACCCGTGTGCCTCCATGCCCGAACCACGTCCCGCCGTACCCCGGCCCGTTGCGCCCCGCCCGGCTGTGCCGAGTCCCGCAGCGCCGAGTCCCGCAGCGCCGAGTCCCGCTGTGCGTCCCGTCGAACGGAAGGAGGGGGTCGGTACGGTGACAGTCTTCTCCACCGGGCGTGAGGCCCTCGACGCCGAGCACCGCCGTCAGTTCCTGGAGTCCGGGTACCTGGTCCTGCCCGGGCTGCTCCCGGAAGCGCTGCGCGAACGCCTCGCCCCCGAGGTGGACCGCTGGGTGGACGAGGGCCTGCGGGCCCGCTCGATCGCCGCCTGCACCGACCCGCGCCGCAACGGGCCGCCCCCGGTGCTGGAGCTGGAGCTCCCCGCGCACGGCGAACTGCTCACCCACCCGCCGCTGCTGCGGGCGCTGACCGGACTGATCGGCCGGTCCTTCGTCTTCCACCACCTGCACAGCGACCGCCAGGCCCCCGACCTCCCCGGCAAGCCGTGGCACCACGACTGCGAGCCCAACGACGGCTCCGACCCGTCGCTGCTGATGGTCCACGCGCTGCACTACCTCACCGGGCTGGACGAGCGGGTCGGCAGCCTGGCCGTGCTGCCCGGCTCGCACCGCCGCACCGCGGACAAGGGCGCCTACGCCCACCACGGCACCGGCGAACTGCCCGGCGAGGTGGTCCTCGACCGGCTGCCGCCCGGCACCACCGTGCTGCTCAACTCGGCCCTCTTCCACACCCGTAGACCGGCGCCCGACGGCGGGCCGGGCCGGCCGCGCTACTTCATCGACGCCTCCTACTGCCAGGTCGGAGCGCGCTGGCGCCCGGTGAAGCCGCACTGGCGGCAGATGCTCGCCCGGGCCCGCGAACTCGACCTGGCCGACGGCCAGTGGCCCGACCTGTTCGCGGAACACCACTTCACCGAGTACACCGGAACCGTCTGAACCTCCTGAGGAGCACCGCCGTGGAGATCGTCAGCGCCGTCGCCTACTCCGAGGTCCACCGGGCCTACCTGCGGGACCATCCGGTGGAACGCGCCCACGAGGGCAACACCAACCTGTACGGCGAGGAGAACCTGGAACGCGCCGACGAGGAGGTCCCCGGCGGTTGGTGGCGGGTCCGGCTGACCCGGGCCGACGTGCTCGGCGTGGTCCTGCCCTGGCATCTCAGCGAGGGCGGCGAGCGTGAACTCGTCCCGCGCAGCGGGCTGACCGTCGCCCGCGCGGTCGAGCGCGTCCGCTCCGGCGGCGCCGACTGGGCGGCGGCCAACCCGGTCTGCTCGGGGAAGCTCCGGCTGCTCGGCCGGGCACCGTTCACCGCGCTCTACCTCGCCACCGCGCCGGTCGACCACCCCGACTACGAGCGGCTGGCGGTCCGGCGCGGGCTGATCCACGTCGACGGCCTGCACCGCATGCTGGCCTGGGAACTGGCCGGACGCCTGCGCGACGGCACCGTGCTGGACGGGTACCTGGCGGGGGACCCGGCCGACCTCGACCCGCCCGGGCCGGGCCCTACGGTCCGTTCGCACCGCGCGGCCGGTACGGCCCGTACGGCCGACCCGGCCGGTCCGGTGCGTGCGGCCGACCCGGCCGGTCCGGTGCGTGCGGCCGACCCGGCGCGTACGGCGCAGACGGCCTGTACGGCCCGCGTGGTCCGGACGGGGGACGAGCCGGCGTGACCTCCGCGACCCAGCACCTCCGGGCCACCGCGCCCGACACCGGCTCGCTCACCGCCCTGCTGTCCGAGCGCGCCCGCACCCACCCCGACCGGCCCGCCGTCAGCGACGGCCGCCGCACCATCGACCACCGCACCCTGGACGCCGCCGCCGGGCGGATCGCCGCCCGGCTGGCCGCCGGCGGCACCGGGCGCGGCGACCGGGTCGCCCTGCTCGGCCCCCGGGACGCCCGGATGCTGGTGCTGCTGCACGGGGTGCTGCGCTCCGGCGCGGCCGCCGTGCTGACCGACCCGGACTGGACGGCCGCCGACCTGGCCCGGCGGCTGGCCGCCGTCGGGGTGGGGCGGGTGCTCGCCACCGAGGGCGGGGCCGCCGGCCCGGACGTCGAGGTCGTCGACGTGCTGGCGGGCGGGCAGGACGGCTGGCCGGACGACGCGGCGGAGGACGGGCCGGCGGGCGAGCCCGCCGAGGAGGGTGGCGGGCCCGGCGGGGAGGACCCGGCGTACCTGTCCTTCACCTCCGGATCGGGCGGCGAGCCCAAGGCCGTGACCGTCACCCACGCCAACGCCGTCCACTACGCCCACGCCCTGGCCGACCGGCTCGGGCTCACCGAGGCCGACGCCCCTCGACTCGCCCACGTCACCACCCTCGCCGCCGACCTCGGCCACACCGCCTGGCTGCTCGCCCTGGCCACCGGCGGCTCGGTGCACGTGGTGCCCGACCGGGAGGTGCGCGACCCCACGGCGTTCTGGACCACGCTGCGCCGCGCCGGGGTCGACACCGTGAAGACCACCCCCTCCCACCTGGCCGCGCTGCTGGAGGGCCGCCCGGCGGGCACCCCGCCGCTGCGCACCCTGCTGCTCGGCGGCGAGGCGCTGCCCCGCCCGCTCGCGGCCGCCCTGCTCGACGACGGCGTCACCGAACGGCTGGTCAACCACTACGGGCCGACCGAGACGACTGTCGGCGCGACCTGCTTCCTGGCCACCGCCGCCCGCCAACTCCCGGACGGGGAAGCGACCGTGCCGATCGGCAGCGGCATCGGAGAGGTGCTGCTCACCGTGGTGGACGGCGCCGGGCGGCCGGTGGCCGACGGCACGGTGGGGGAACTGCTGATCGGTGGGAGGGGCGTCAGCGCCGGGTACTTCGGGCGGCCCGAGGAGACCGCCCGGGGCTTCGTCCGGCGGGACGGCCGACGGACCTACCGGACCGGCGACCTGTGCCGCCGACGGGCCGACGGCGACCTGGTGTTCCTCGGTCGGGTGGACCGGCAGGTGAAGGTCCGCGGGTACCGGGTCGACCTCGCCGAGGTCGAGCGGGCGATGGACGGGTACCCGGGCGTGGCGGGCTCGGCGGCGCTGCTGCGGGAGACCTCCCCCGGGAGCCAACTGATCGGTGTGGTACGGCTGTTGGATCCCGCCGTCGACCTGTCGGGACTGGTCGACCGGCTGCGCGACCGGCTGCCCGGCTACTCCGTGCCGCAGCCGGTCCTGGTGCTGCCCGACTTCCCGTTCGGGCCGAACGGCAAGCTGGACCGGGCCCGGCTGGCCGAGCTGGTGGACCGACTGGTCGAGGCCCGCGCCGAGCCGACCGGTGCGGAGGGCCCGGCGGGTTCGGACGGTACGGCGGGTTCGGACGGTACGGCGAATGCGACGGCTGCGGCTGCGGCCGGGGACGGTCCGGCCGGGGAGATCGCCCGGTTCTGGGCCGGCGCGCTCGGCCTGCCCCGGATCGGACCGCGGACGGACGTGATCGGCCTCGGCGGGGACTCCATCCTCGCCATGCGCACCATCGCCCTGCTGCGCCGCTCCGGGCTGCGGGTCACCCACGAGGACTTCTACCGGTACCCGACGGCGGCCGGGCTGGCGTCGGCGGCCGTGCCCGTAGGTGCCCCAGTACCGGCGCCGAGGCACCCGGGCAGCGGTCAACTCGCCCCCGCCCAGCGCTGGTTGTACCGGCAGCGGGCGGTCGACGACCTGCGGCACTGGAACCAGTCGGTCCTGCTGCGCTGCCGCGCCGCCGTCGACCCGGCCGCGCTCTCGGCGGCACTCGCGGCCGTCCTGGAAGGCCACCCGGCGCTGCGCCGACCCGTCGGCCCGGACGGCCCCGGCGAACCGCTCGCCGTCGCGGACCTCGACCCGCTCTCCCACTCCCGCATCCCGGGCGCCGCGCGGGCGATCGCCGACACCGTCGCCGGGGTCTGCACCGAACTCCACCGCAGCCTCGACCCCTTGGCCGGCCGGCTGCTGCGCGCCCACCTGTTCACCGGCCCGCCCGGCACCGACCAGCGGCTCGCGCTGATCGCCCACCACCTGGTGGTCGACGGGCTGTCCTGGCGGATCCTGCTGGACGACCTCGCCCGGGCCTACCGGGCGGTGCTGGACGGCGAGCCGGTCGGACTGCCGCCGACGGCCGACTTCTACCGGTGGGCCGCCGCCGCCGCGCCCGCTGCCGCCGCGCCCGCCTCCCCACCCGCTGCCGCCGCGCCCGCTGCCCCCGCCCCCGCCCCCGCCGCCGACCCCGGTCCGCCCGTCCGACCGGCCGCGCTCAGCTGGGCGTTGGACACCGAGGCCACCGCCCGGCTGGTCGCCCGGTACGGCGGCGGCGCCGGGCTGGAGGCCGTCCTGCTGGACGCCTTCGCCGAGGCCGTCGTGCGGGCCGAAGCCGCCCTCGCCACGGACGGCCGCGGGCCCCGGCTCGCCGTGGAGGTCGAGACCCACGGCCGGGACGCGGTCGGCGACCCGGGCGAATTCCTGGACACCGTCGGCTGGTTCACCGCCGTCAAGCACGTCGAGCTGGACCCTGCGAGCGGCGCCGGACCGGCGGAGACGGCCCGCCGGCTGAGCGAGGCGCCCGTCCGGCCGATGGACGCCCCCGGTGCGCGACCGGACCTCGGGTTCAACTTCCTCGGCACCTTCCGGCTGCCCGAGGAACCCGCGCTGGACTGGACCGTCGCCGACGAGCAGGCCGGTACGGCCCGCTGCACCGGCGGCGACCCGCTGTACCGGCTGCGGCTCACCGCCCGGGTGGTGGAGCGGCGCCTGGTCGCCGACCTGGTGTACGGATGGCCGGCGGTGGGGCACCCGTCCGCCCGGCGGGTCCTCGACCGCTTCGCCGCGGTGCTCGGCGGGCCGACCGCCGACGAGCCCGTCCGCTCGCCGCTGTCCACCTCCGGGCAGCTGCTGCACAGCGGGGTGGCACCCACCGCCCGGGCGGTCGTCCGGGAACCCGCCCGGGTGCTGCTCACCGGCGCCACCGGCTACCTCGGGCGGCACCTGCTGGAGGCCTTCGGGCGGCGCGGCGCCGTGGTCACCTGCCTGGTGCGGGCCGCCGACGACGCCGCGGCCGTCCGGCGGCTGGCCGGTGGGCTGGCCGGCGGGCGGGCCGGTGGGACGGCCGCCCACGTCGTCGCCGGGGACCTCGAACGGGACGGTCTGGGCCTGTCCCCGGCCGGGCTGGAACGGGCCCGGGAGGCCCGGATCGTGGTGCACGCGGCGGCGGACGTCCGGCTGGTCGCGGCGCCCGAGGAGCTGGAGCGGGCCAACCACGCGGCGGTGCGCCGACTGCTCGGCTGGGTCGGCGAGCACACCCCGCAGGCCCGGCTCCACCACGTCTCCACGCTGACCGTGTCCGGCGGCGTGGACGGCCCCCCGCGCCGGTTCGGCGAGGCGGACCTGTGGATCGGTCAGCGGTTCCGCACCCCGTACGAGCGCAGCAAGTACCGGGCCGAGCAGGCCGTCCGGGCCTGGGCGGCCGGCGGGCACCCCGCCTACCTGTACCGCAGCGGCCACATCGCCGCGCACAGCCTGACCGGCGCCTTCCAGGCCAACTCCGGCGACAACCGGGTCTACCAGCTGGTGCGCGGCTACCTGCTGGCCGGCGCCGCCCCCAGTCGCCCGGACACGGCCTTCGCGTTCTCGTACGTGGACACGGTGGCCGCCGGGATCGCCGCGATCGCCCTCGACCCGTACGCGGCGCCCGGCGCCTACCACGTCGAGAACCCGCACCCGACGCCGCACGACGAACTGGTGGGCTGGCTCGCCGCGCACGGCCGCCCCGTCCGGCTCACCGACGAGGCGGGCTTCGCGGCCGCCATCGCCCGGGCCGAGCGGCGGCACCCGACGGCCGCCCGGCTGGCCGCCGCCTGGGCCCAGCAGGAGGAGCGCAACGTCCGGGTGGACTGCGGCTACACCACCGCCGTGCTGGACCGGCTGGGCGTCCGCTTCGCCGCGCCGACGGCGCAGTGGTGGGCGGCCGCGCAGACCTGGGCCGCCGAGGCCGGCCAACTGCCGCCACCCCGCTGAACCGTTTCGCCTCGCCGTCCGGACCGACCTGTCCCGCCCCGACCGACCTGTCCCGTTCCTACCGACCCTTCGTCCCGCCGTTCCGTCCCGCCGCTCCGTCCCGCCGCTCCGACCCGCCCCGAGAGAAGGCAGACTCCGTTGTCCCAGCTCTCCCCCGTGCTCAAGCAGGCCACCCCCGTCGTCGCCGTACGCGGCGAAGGCCTCCACCTCTACGACGCCGCCGGCCGCCGCTACCTCGACTTCACCTCCGGCGTCGGCGTGACCAGCACCGGCCACTGCCACCCGAGGGTGGTCGAGGCCGTCCGCGAACAGGCCGGCCGGCTGCTGCACGGCCAGTACACCACCGTGCTGCACGACCAACTGCTCACCCTCACCGACCGCTTGGGCGACGTCCTGCCGCCCGGTCTGGACTCGCTCTGCTTCGCCACCGCCGGGACGGAGGCGGTGGAGACGGCGCTGCGGCTGGTCCGGCACGCCACCGGGCGGCAGAACGTGATCGTCTTCGAGGGCTCCTTCCACGGCCGCACCATGGGCGCCGCCTCGCTCACCACCGCCGGGACCCGCTTCCGGGCGGGCATCGGCCCGCTGCCGCCCGGGGTCGCGGTGGCGCCCTTCCCGGCCGCCTTCCGGCTCGGACTGTCCGAGGAGGAGGCGGTGGCGCACGCCCTGCGCGGGCTGGACGAGGTGCTGGCGACCGTCTCCGCCCCCGCCGAGACCGCCGCCCTGTTCGTCGAACCGGTGCTCGGCGAGGGCGGTTACGTCCCCGCCCCGGCCGGGTTCCTGGCCGGGCTGCGCGAGCGCGCCGACCGGCACGGCCTGCTGCTGGTGCTGGACGAGGTGCAGACCGGCTTCGGCCGCACCGGCCGGTTCTGGGCCCACCAGCACGAGGCGGCCCACCCGTACGGGACGGGCTTCCGGCCCGACGTGCTGATCACCGCCAAGGGCCTGGCCAGCGGCTTCCCGCTGTCCGCCGTCGCCGCGCCGACCGATCTGATGCGGCGCGCCTGGCCCGGCTCCCAGGGCGGCACCTACGGCGGGAACCCGGTGGCCTGCGCCGCCGCCCTGGCCACCCTGGACGTGCTGCGCGAGGAACGGCTGGTGGAGAACGCGGCCGAGCAGGGCGAGCGGCTGCTGGACGGCCTGCGGACGGTCGCCGCCGGGGTGCCCGGCATCGGCGACGTCCGGGGCCTCGGGCTGATGGCGGCCAGTGAGTTCTGCCGCCCGGACGGCTCGCCGGATCCGGAGACGGCCCGGCGGGTGCAGCAGGCGGCGGCCGAGCTCGGACTGCTCCTGCTGCTCTGCGGGATCCACCTCAACGTGGTCCGGATGATCCCCGCGCTGGTCGTCACGGCCGCGCAGGTCGACGAGGCACTGGCGCTCTGGTCCAAGGCCGTCGCGGCCGGGACGGGGCAGGAGGAGGCGCTGTGAACGAGCACGCCGTGACCGAGATCGGCTGGAGCAGCCTGGAGTTGGAGGCCCGGCGGCAGATGTGGTCGCTGCCGCTGAGCGACGGTGAGCGGAACCTGCTGTGGGCCGACGCCCGGGCCCGGCGCTGGGGCGCGGCCGGGCCGGTGCGCGAGCGGCTGCGGTCCTTCGTCCGGGAGGCCGTCGACTCGGTCGGGATCACCCACGTCGCCAACCTGGTCGACCCGGAGCAGCCGGAGCGCGAGATCACCGAGGTGCTCTCCTTCCTGCTGCGGGACCACGGCCGGATCGTCCCGCAGAACGGCCGCGGCGACCTCACCTCGGTGCTGCGCGACCACGACGGGGACGGCAACACCGAACTCGGATTCCACTGCGACACCTGCGACCTGCTCGTCCTGCTCTGCCTCCAACCCGCCTACCACGGCGGGGGGCTGACCAAGCTGGCGAGCGCCCGGCACGTCCACGACCTGATCGGCCGGGAACGGCCGGACGCCCTGGCCACGCTCTGCCAGGACTGGACCTTCGACCGGACCGGCCGGGCGGGCCCGCAGCTGGTCGTCACCCCGATCCTGTATCCGAGGAAGGACGGCACGACCGGCTGCTACTACCAGACCCGGACCGTCCGCTCCTCACCCGACCGCGGCGGACCGGAACTGACGGACCGTCAGTGGGAGGCGCTCGGCGTGCTGGACGAGGTGCTGTACCGCCCGGAGATCGCCTTCGGCCTGCCGATGGCCGCCGGCGACCTGCTGATCATCCGCAACAGCCGCGTCCTGCACGGACGTTCGGCGTACGTCGACGAACCCGGCCGGTACGCCCGGCGGATGCTGCGGATCTGGCTCAACGAGGGGGAGACGTGGGCGCCGTGAACCGACCGGACGGAAAGGTCGCCGTGGTCACCGGCGGCGGCAGCGGGCTCGGCCGGGCCTCCGCGCTGGCCCTGGCCGGCGCCGGCTGGACGCTGGTGCTCGCGGGCCGCCGCAAGGACGCGCTGGAGGAGACCGCCGCACTCGCCGTCGACACCGGGGCCGTCGACCCGGAACGGGTGCTGGCCGTGCCCACCGACATCCGCAACCCCGAGGAGGTCTCCCGGCTGTTCGACGCCGTCCGCGACCGCTACGGCCGGCTCGACCTGCTCTTCAACAACGCGGGCGCCGCCGCCCCGCGCCGGCCCATCACCGAGACGACCTTCCAGGACTGGAACCGCGTCCTGGACACCATCGTCACCGGCAGCTTCCTGTGCGCCCGGGAGGCCTTCCGGCTGATGAGCACCCAGCAGCCGCAGGGCGGCCGGATCATCAACAACGGCGCGCCCTCCGCGCACGTGCCGCGCCCCCACTCCCACGCCTACACGGCCGCCAAGCACGCCGTCCTCGGCCTCACCAAGGTGCTCGCCCTGGACGGCCGGCCCTACGGCATCACCTGCGGGCAGATCGACGTCGGCAACGTCAGCCCGCCGGACGGCGCCCCGCAGCCCGCCGCCACCCAGGCCGACGGGACGTCGGCGGTGGAGGCGACCATCCCGGTCGACCGCTTCACCGACGCCCTGCTGCTGATGGCCGCGCAGCCGCCGGACACCACCATCCAGTCCCTGGTGGTCCTGCCGGCCACCATGCCGTTCGTCGGAAGGGGTTGACCCGTGCTGGTCAGCGCACGTTCCTTCGCCGAGTACCGGGCGATGTTCGCGCTCACCGACCGCGACCTCGGCCCCGGCCGGCGCATCCTGGACTGCCCGGCCGGGGCGGCGAGCTTCGTCGCCGAGGCCGGGCGGCGCGGGATCGACGCGGTCGCCGTCGACCGCGAGTACGCCGTGCACCGGGAGGAGTTGGGCCTGCTGGTCGAGCGGGAGACCGGCTTCAAGCGGGAGCTGCTGGCGCGCGAGACGGCGGGCTTCACCCCGTCCTGGTACACCGACACGGACGACCTGATCCGGCAGTGGACCGCCAACTCCCGGCAGTTCCGGGCCGACATCACCGCCCGCCCGGAGCGCTACGTCGCCGGGACGCTGCCCGAACTCCCCTTCCCGGACGCCTCCTTCGACCTGGTGCTCAGCTCGCACCTGGTCTTCTCCTACGGCAACCGGCTGGGCGAGGAGTTCCACCGGGCCGCACTGCTGGACCTCGCCCGGGTGGCCCGGCGCGAGGTCCGGCTGTTCCCGCTGACGGTCTACGACACCGGCGAGCGCTACCGGGGGCTGGAACGGCTGCGGGAGGAACTGGCCGGAGCCGGGATCGGCAGCCGGGTGGAGCGGGTGGCGTACGAGTTCCAGCCGGGGGACGGCGAGATGCTGGTGCTCTCCTGCGCCGGGTACCGCGCGCCCACCGGGGCGCGGCCCCGGGCCGTCGCCGACGACCCGGTGCGGTGGCGGCACCGGGAGGGGGCACGGCCGCAGGCGTAGGACACCCGAGTACCACGCGGGCAGGGCGCGGGCACGGCTCGGACGTGACTAGGACAGGACTCGGACACGATGAGGAGGACGGCATGCGGCAGGACGACGGTGACAGGCCCGGTGCGGAGCGGGCGGAGGGAGGGGCGCCGGACACGGGAGGCGCCGCCGGTGACGGGTCGGAGGACGGCTTCCGGCGCTCCGCCGCCCACCTCATCGACGAGGCCCTCGGCTTCCTCTTCCCGGCCGCCCTCCGCGCCGCCGCCGACATCGGGGTGGCCGACCACCTCGCGGACGGCCCCCGCGCCCCCGCCGAACTCGCCGCCGCGACCGGCACCGACGCCGACGGCCTCCACCGCGTCCTGCGGCTGCTCGCCACCCGGGGCGTGGTGCGGGAGGACGACCGGGGCCGCTTCGCACTGACCGAGACCGGGCAGGCCCTGCGCGGCGACGTCCCGTACTCCGCGCGGACGGCCGTCCTGATGCTGACCGACCGCACCATGTGGCGCCCGGCCGGCGAACTGACGCGCTGTCTCACCGACGGCACCTCGGCGTTCGAGGCGCTGTTCGGCATGCCCTTCTTCGACCACTTCGCCCAGGACGAGCGGACGGCCGCCGTCTTCCACGTGGGCATGGCGGCGATGTCCGACCCGGAGAACGCGCTGATCGCGGCCGCCTACGACTTCCCGAAGGCCGGCACGGTGGTGGACGTGGCCGGCGGCCACGGCGGCCTGCTGCTGGAGGTGCTGCGCCGCAACCCGGGCCTGGACGGGGTGCTCTTCGACCGCGCCCACGTCCTCGCCGGGCACCGGCTCGGCGCGGCCCCGGAGGTCGCGGGCCGCTGGACGACGGCGGAGGGCGACTTCTTCGAGGCCGTGCCGCCCGGCGACGTCCACGTGCTCAAGCGGATCACCCACGACTGGGACGACGACCGCTGCGTGACCTTCCTCGGCCACTGCCGCCGCGCCCTGCGCCCGGACGGCCGGGTCCTGGTCGTGGACGCCGTCGTCCCCGCGGGGAACGCTCCGCACCAGTCGAAGGCCCTGGACCTGATGATGATGGCGTCCCTCGCGGGCCGCGAGCGCACCGAGGAGGACTTCGCGGAGCTCTTCCGGCGGGCCGGCCTGCGGCTCTCCCGGGTCCTGCCCACGCCGACGGTCCTGTCGGTGGTCGAGGCGGTCGCGGCCTGACCGGTTCGCTCGGAGCGGAACGGTCGCGGGAACGAGGCCGCAACGGGCCGCGTTCGTGGACGGTATGAACACCCATCAGCACCACGACCACGAGCAGCACCACCAGCACCAGCACCAGCAGCACGAGCAGCACGCCGGTCACGGTGACCACCACGGTGACCACCACGCCGGGCACCACGGCGGGCACCACGGCGGGCACGGCGCTCCGCAGGGGCTGGCGGCCTCCGACCAGGGCTACACCCTGATACCGGAGACCGTCGGCCCCGAGGGCGAGTTCACCTTCCGGATCACCGGGCCGGACGGCGCGCCCGTCACCGCGTACGAGCCCCAGCACGAGGCCCTGCTGCACCTGATCGTGGTCCGCCGCGACCTCTCCGGCTACCGGCACGTCCACCCCACGCTGGACGCGGACGGCACCTGGCGGGTGGCCAACCCCTTCGACGGGCCCGCCGACTACCACGCCTACGCCGACTTCAAGGCCGTCGGCGCCGCCCCGCTCACCCTCGGCGTGGACCTCGCCCTCCCCGGCGGGAGCGCCGCGCACCCGCTGCCGGAGGCCTCGGCCACCGCCACGGTCGACGGCTACACCGTCACCCTGGCCGGGCAGTTGACGGCCGGCTCGGCCGCGCCGCTCACCTTCACCGTGACCCGCGACGGCGCCCCCGTCGCCGACCTCCAGCCCTACCTGGCCGCCTACGGCCACCTGGTCGCCCTGCGCGTCGCCGACCTCGCCTACCTGCACGTCCACCCGAACGGCGAGCCCGGCGACGGGGTCACCGCACCCGGCCCGGAGATCACCTTCCACGCGGTCGCGCCGACGGCCGGCCCGTACCGGCTCTACCTCGACTTCAAGCACGGGGACGCCGTCCGCACCGCCGAGTTCACGGCCGTGGCCGGGGCCTGACGACGCCCCGGCGGGCCGCGCCCGTCCGCACCTCGGGACGGTGTGGCCGGGCCGCCCGCCGCTCTGCCAGCATGGCGCGATGGACAACACGCGCCGGCTGGTCAGTTCGGGTTCGCCCCTGGAACCGCGCATCGGGTTCTCCCGGGCGGTCCGCAAGGGGCCGTTCGTCGCGGTGGCGGGCACCGCGCCGATCGGCGCGGACGGCAGGACGGTCGGGCCCGGTGACGTCCACGCCCAGACGGTCCGGTGCCTGGACATCGTCGAGGCCGCGCTGGCGGAGGCGGGCGCCTCGCTGGCGGACGTGGTGCGGACCAGGCTCATGCTCACCGACGTGACGGCCTGGGAGGAGGCCGCCCGGGCGCACGGGGAACGCTTCGGGGCGATCCGCCCGGTCACCACCGTCGTCGAGGTCTCCCGCTTCATCGACCCGGAGTGGCTGGTCGAGGTGGAGGTCGACGCCGTCCTCGGCTGAGCGGGCCCGGCCGCCGGCCCCGGATATCCGCGCGACGCCCTCCGGGCCGCTCCACTACGGTGCGGTCATGCTGAACTTCGTCCTGGTGGCCGGTGCCCGGCTCGGCGCCTGGGCCTGGGCCGACGTGACCCCGGCGCTGCGCGCGGCCGGGCACGCCGTCCACCCGCTGACGCTCTCCGGGCTGGCCGAGAAGCGGGACGTCCCGGCCGGGCAGCGGACCCACGTCGAGGACGTCGTGGCCGAGGTCGAACGCCACGACCTGCGCCGGGTCGTACTGGTCGGCCACAGCTACGCGGGCGTCCCGGTCGGCCAGGCCGCCCAGCGGATCGGCGACCGACTGGACCGGCTGGTCCTCGTCGACGCGGCCGTCCCCGTCGACGGCCGCTCCTTCGCCGACGGCTGGCCGGACGGCGGCACGACGCTCCGGGCCGCCCTCGCCGCCAACGGCGGCTCCTGGCCCTGCGCCCGGCCCGAGCACTTCGCCGGCCACGGCCTCACCGCGGAGCAGACCGCCCGCATCGTCGCCGGCGCGACCCCGCACCCGGGCGCCACCCTCACCGAGCCCGCCACCCTGACCGGCCCCCTCACCACCCTGCCCACGACGTACGTCAAGTGCCTCCTCGCGGGCGAGGAACCCGACGAGGACGCGGCCGACCTGCTCACCGCCGCGCCCTGGCAGCTGGCCGAACTGGACACCGGCCACTGGCCGATGTTCTCCCGCCCGGCCGACCTCGCCCACCTGCTCCTCACCGCCGCGGCACCCGCGGCGCAGTGACGGCCACGGCGGGCCCACCCCGGCCGGGCCTGGTCGCGGAATTCCCGGTCCACAGTCCGGGGAATTACCTTCCTTTGCCCGTGCCGAGGGAACGGAAACAATTCTGGGGAGGCCATTTCCCCGGTCGTTTCGGGGTCGTTTCGGGGCCGTTTCCGAGGTCGGTCCTCCGGGTCTTCCGGTCGAATTCGTTTCCCCGGGTCGGTCGGGAGTCGGGCGGTGGGGAACTGCCCGTGGGGAGTCGGGTTCGCAGGTCCGGCGTGCCGGGGCGGGTGGTGCGGGGCCGGCATTTCCGGGGACGGATCCCCCGGAGGGCGGTGGCGGCTGTCAGAGTTGGCCGAATGCGGGCGCTCTCCTGTCGGGCGTATCGATCTAGGATCGGTAGGTGTCCGGCATAAGGAGAAGAGGTGTAAAGTGGACATCACAGCGGACAACTCTTCGGAATTAGCTGCCCGTTCACGTGAGCTGACGGCCGCTGAGATCGACCTCTACCGCGACTTCGCCGAGCACGGGCCGCTGCGGGTCGAGGAGCTCCTCGTGGGGGAGGGCCGGGAGGCCGTGGCGCACAGCATCGAGGTGCTCTCCGCGTCCGGTCTGCTCAAGCACGTCGGTCCCGGGCGGCTCGCCGTGGCCGACCCGGCGGAGGCCGCCGGCCGGGTGCTCAAGCGCTGGGAGGACCGGGTTCACGCCACTCAGCTGGACCTCCTGCGGGTCCGGGGGCAGCTCGCCGAACTCGCGCTGATCCACGGTGCCCGTCAGCACGCGTACCAGGGCCCGCACCTGGAACGGTTCGAGTCGCGTGAGGACGTCGTCCGGCTGCTCGACCGGTACGCCGGTGAGTGCTCGCGGGAGGTGCTCGCCGCCCAGCCCGGGGGTCCGCGTCCGGCGGCGCAGCTGCTGGCCGCCCGGGACCGGGACCGGCAACTCCTGGGACGGGGCGTACGGATGCGCACCCTCTACCAGTACGCCGCGCGGTTCGACCGGACCACGGTGAAGTACGCGGAGGAACTGATCGGGCTGGGCGCCGACGTCCGTACGGTCACCAGCGCGCTCCCCCGGTTCATCCTCTTCGACCGGGCCGTCCTCTTCCTGCCCCTGGGGGACGCCCCGGGGGGAGCGCTGGTGATCCGCAGTCCCGATCTCATCGCCTTCGCCGCGCAGGCGTTCGAGTTGCTCTGGTCGACCGCCGAGCCCATCGACAAGCCGCGCGAGAAGGAATTCGTCCGGAGCATCGCCCAGCAGACGAAGCGTTCGATCCTCCGGCACCTGGTGCAGGGTGACGACGACCGCGCCACCGCGCGGGCCCTCGGGATCTCCGTCCGCACCTGCCAGCGGCACGTCTCGGAGATCATGCACGGCCTCGGTGCGTCCAGCCGCCTCCAGCTCGGCTACCTGATTGACCGTCACGGGCTCCTGGAGGACGGCGCGGACGCACCGGCGGCTCCGGGCGGGACCGCGCGGCCGTGACCGACGACCGTCCCGCCGGCCGGATGTGACGGTCCGTCAGTTGGGCTGCGCGGGCTCCCGGGTCGACGGCGTGCCGTCCGCGCCGGCGGGGGGAGCGGCCGGGGCGGGAACGGCGGCGGCGGCGGGAGGCGCCGGGCGCAGCGCCACTACGGCGAGGACCAGGCCGATGACGACCACGACGGTGGAGAACACGAACACCGAGGTGAAGACACTCGCGCTGTCGACCTTCCGGTGACCGTCGACGAAGACCGCGAAGGCGGCGATGCCGAGCGCGCCGCCGAACTGACGTGCCGTGGTGTTGAGGCCGCTCGCCGTGGCGAAGCGGACGGGCGGCGCGGAGAAGGCGGCCGAGGCGGCCGTCCCCATGGTCACCAGGCCCATGCCGATGCCGGCCAGCGAGGCGACCGGGAACCACAGCGTCCAGAATGCCGGGGTGTCGCCGAGTCCCAGGACCAGCCAGACGCCGCAGACCAGGAAGACCGCCAGGCCCGCGATGGCGACCGTGCGCGGGCCGCCGACCTTCGGGGCGAGCCGGCTCATGGCGAGCGCCGCGACGGAGGCCGTCACGGCGCCGGGGGTCATGGCGAGTCCGGCGTCGAGCTCGCTGTAGTGCCAGACGTTGGTCAGGCAGATCACGCTGGCGAGCAGCCAGGGGTACTGGGCCATGCCGTAGAGCAGTGAGACCAGGTTGGTGACGGCGAAGGGCCGGTGGCCGAGCAGCGACAGGTCGATCGCCGGGGACCGGTGCCGCAGGGAGCGCGGCACCACCACGCCGACGGCCAGCACGCCGGCCACGAAGACCGCCAGGGTCCGGACGTCGAGCCAACCCCAGTCCGAACCCTCGGTGATGCCGAGGGTCAGGGCGCCGATCCCGAGGGTGAGGAGCACCGTGCCCAGCGGGTCGGGGAACCTGCGGGCGGCGGGGTCCACCACGGTGCGCGGGATCCGGGTCAGCGCGGCGACGGTGAGCAGCACCCCGAACGGGAGGTTGATGTAGAACACGGAGCGCCAGCCGAGGCTCTCGACCAGGACGCCGCCGACGCTGGGCCCGACCGCGGCGGCGAAGGCGGACGCGGCGCTCCAGATGCCGATCGACTTGACGCGCTGGTCGGCGGGCCCGTCGAGCAGCAGGATGGCGAGCGAGGCCGGGATCATGGCGGCCGCGCCGGCGCCCTGCAGCATGCGGGTGGCGATCAGCACCGGCAGACTGGGTGCGAGGGCGCACAGCAGCGAGGCCAGGGTGAAGGTGATGATGCCGCCGACGAACAGCCGGCGGCGACCCAGCACGTCGGCGAGCAGGCCGGCCGAGGTGAGCAGTGCGGCGAAGAGGACGGCGTAGCCGCTGATGACCCAGGACAGCGCGGGGAGCGAGGCGCTGGCGAAGTCGTGCTGCATGTCCGGGACGGCCAGGTTGGTCACCGTGGAGTCGAGCATCGCCAGGAACGTGCCGCCCGACGCGGTCAACGTCAGTGCGAGCGTTCCTCGTTGTGCTTGAGCGGAAGCTGTCTGCTTCACTGCTGGGTACTCCTGGAGTAGGTGGGCGGCGCGTCACGCTTCTCCGGATGCCAGCCGGATAGTCCTGTCGACCTGCGCGACGCGCTCTCTGTCGAAGGCTTCCGCGATGCTCTCGTCCTGCTCGGCCAAGGCGTCGAGGTTCTGCTGCTCGAAGCCGATGATCCCCATGTCGGCGAAGGTGTTCCTCATCCGGGCACCGAAGAGTCCGATGTCCTTGAGGGTGGGTACGATCCGCGAGAAGAGGTAGGTCTGGAACATGCGGTAGTGCTCGGATGATCGCATATGGCTGACGCACTCGTCGGCGTCGACGTCGAGATTACGCCAGACCTCCTCGCCGAGGAACCGCTGTTGCATCAAGTGGCATGCCTCGACACAGAATTCCTCCCGTTCGTCCCGCTCGGCCTGGGTCAGTTCGGGGTAGTACTCGCGCAACGCCAGCCGCCCGAAGGCGACATGGCGCGCCTCGTCCTGCATCACGTACGCGTTCAGCGCCTTGGCCAAGGGCTCGCTCGCGTTGTCCCTGATGAGGCTGAACGCGGCGAGGGCGAGGCCTTCGATCAGCACCTGCATGCCGAGGTACGTCATGTCCCAACGCGAGTCGGAGATCACGTCGTTGAGCAGTGCCTTGAGTCCCGGGTTGATGGGGTAGGCGAGTTGGAGCTTCTCCCGCAGGTACCGGGAGTAGACCTCGACGTGGCGGGCCTCGTCCATGACCTGGGTCGCCGCGTAGAACTTGGAATCGAGATCCGGAACGGTGTGCACGATCTTGGACGAGCAGATCAGCGCGCCCTGTTCGCCGTGCAGGAACTGGGAGAACTGCCAGGCCGCCAGGTGGTGGCGGACGGTGCCGCGCTCCTTGGGGCCGAGCCGGTCCCAGGTGCGGGTCCCGTAGATCGCGATGGTCTGCTCCGGGACGCCCATCGGATCGCTGAGGTCGACCTCCGTCGACCAGTCGATCCGGGTGTTGGCGTCCCATTGCTTCTGCTTGCCCCGTTCGTAGAGGCCCAGCAGCCTGTCCCTTCCCTCGTCGTACTCCCAGTCGAACACGGTGGTGCCGCCGCCGGGAACCTGCCAGCGGGTCTGCTCGACCGGCAGCGCGTAGATGCGGGTGCTCATCGGACGTCCCTCCTCGTGGGGTGGCCGCCCACCAGTCTGCGAGGACGGGAGCCGCGGGTGCAGTGGGGATATCCCTGGCGACCCCCTGGCGCGGCCCTGTCACATCCTCCGCTTCACGCATGTCGTGATGACGTCACTTCTGTCAGCACGCACCCGGCCGTCGGGTCCGGCTACGTTCGAACTAGTCAGCGGCTGTGTCGGCTGAGGAGGGGGCTCGGTGGATCATGCTGTCCATGTCGTCCGGGATTCCGCACAAACGCGCCAGGGGGTCGTCGGCAGGACGGCCGAACTGGAGTCCCTGGAAGGCTCCTTGAGACAACTGCAGAGCACGGCCGGCCTCCCGTGCGCGGTGACGGTGACCGGCGACCCGGGCATCGGCAAGACCGCCCTGCTGGCGGAGTTCGCGGACCTCGCGAGATCCCGGGACATGGTGGTGGCCACCGGCCGGGCCGGCGCCTCACGGGGGACGCCGCTCGGCGTGGTCGCCGACGCCTTCGACGAACAGCGCGAGCTGGTGCGGACGGTGCTGTCCGAGTGGCCCCGGGAGAGACGGGAGCAGATGACCCGCGTCCTCCAGGGCGAGCACTCCGGCCACGGCCCCGCCGTCGCCGGTACCGGCGCCGGCCCGGACTTCCGGATCATCCACGACCTGATCGAATCCCTCGCCCGGCCCGGCCTGGTGCTCATCCTCGACGACGTCCACGCGGCCGACCCCGACTCGCTGGGCCTGGTGGCGACCCTGCTGCGCCGGCCGCCCCGGGCCCGGCTCCTCATCCTGCTCGGCTACCGCGACCGCCAGGTCCCGGCCCGGCTGCGCACGGCCATCCACGGGCGGTCCGAACGCGTGGCGGTCGAGCACCTCCACCTCTCCCCGCTGTCCGAGCAGGACGCCGACCTGCTCCTCGCCGACACCACCGCCATCCGGCGCAAGGAGCTCTACCGGCACAGCGGCGGCAACCCCGGCTACCTGCGGATGCTGACCGCCGAACGCTCGGCCGACGCGAGTGCGGGCATCCTCGACGAACTGGCGTCGCTCGCGCCGGACGTGCGCCGCACGGCGCGGGCCGCCGCGATCATCGGGAGCGAGTTCGACGCCGAACTGCTGACCCGGGTGCTGGACGAGTCCGAGACGACCGTGCTGGCCGCGCTCGGCGCGCTGGTCCGCTGCGACCTGGTCCGGCCCGTGGCCGGCAGCCACCACTTCGTCTTCCGGCACGCCACGGTGCACCGGGCGGTCGAGGAGACCGCCGAACTGGCCTGGCGCATCGGCATCCACACCCGCGCCGACGAGGCGCTGCGGGCCCGGGACGCCCTGCCGACGGAACGGGCGCGGCACGTCGACAGCAGCATCAGGTTCGGGGACCTGGAGGCCGTCGACGTGCTGTGCGCGGCGGCCCGCGCGGTCGCGGCCACCGAACCCGCCAGGGCCGTCGCCTGGCTGCGGACCGCCCTGAGGGTGCTGCCCTGCGGCGCCGAGTTCGCGGTGCAGCGGGCCCGGCTGCGGGTGGAGCTCGCGCGGTCGGTGACCGATCGCGGGGGCCTGCGGGAGGCCAGGGAACTCATGCAGGAGGCCCTCCGGGTGCTGCCCCGGGAGCCGGCTGCCGAGCACGCCGAGGCGGTGGTCTTCGCCGCCACCGTGCAGCGGATGCTCGGTGCCCGGGAGGAGACCGAGGTGATCCTGCGCACCAAGGTGGACGGGCACGAGGACCAGCACGGCGCGGTGGTCGCGGCCCTCAAGTGCCAGTTGGCGGCAGGGCAGTTGTACACCGTCGACCACGACGGGCGGGCCGTCCGCTGGGCCGAGGAGGCGCTGGCCGCGGCCCGCGGCAGCGGCCACCACGCCTTGCAGGCGTCCTGCCTCGGCCTGCTCGCGCTGGTCGCCGCCGCCGATGGGCGGGTCGAGGCCGCCGTCGGCCGGCTCGCCGACGCGGCCCGGATCGTCGACGGCATGCACGACGACGAGCTGGCGGGCAGCCTCAACGCCGTGCTGTGGATCGGCTGGAGCGAGGTCCTCTGCTCGGCCTGGGACGACGCGCTGCGGCACTTCCGGAAGGCCGTCGAGTTCGCCACCCGGACCGGCCACCTGCTCTACCTGCCGCACCTCCTGGTCGGGCTGGCCTACGTGCTGCGCACCCGGGGCGAGCTCGCGGAGGCGCAGGCCACCGCCGAGCACGCGGTCCACCTCGCGGAGGAGGCGGAGTGCCTGGAGGGCGTGATCAATGCCCACGCCATGAAGGCCCTGGTCGACATCGCCGGCGGGCGGACGGAGAACGCCCTGGCCTCCGCGCTCACCGCGACGTTGCCGCCCCGCCACTCGGCGAGCAACTGGAAGGAGGCCATGGCGCTGCGGGTGCTGGCCGAGGCCCGGTTGGCGAGCGGCGACCACGAGGGGTGCATCGCGACGGTCTCCGAGGCGGGCGGCCCCGAACTGCCGACCTCCGACGCGGGCTCACGGCCCGTCTGGTACGAGTTGCTGACCCGCGCCGAACTGGCCGCCGACCGGTACGACCGGGCGGCGCACTGGGCCGCCCGGGCCGCGGCCGTCGACCGGACCGGGGCCGTGGCCGACCTGGCCCGGGCGCAGGTGCTGCTGCGGACCGTACCCGGCCAGGCCCTGCCGCCCGCCCAGCGCGCGGTGGCGGGGCTGGAGTCGAGCGGGCGGGTGATCGACGCCCTCCGGGCCAGGACGGTGCTCGGCCTCGCGCTCTGGCACCAGGACCGGTTCGACGATGCGGCACGGGAGTTGAAGGCCGCCGAGACGGCGCTCGACCAGTGCGGGGCGGTCCTGCTGGCCCGCGCCGCCCGGCAGGAGCGGCGCCGGCTGGCGGCCAGGGTCCCACGGGGCCGGGGAGGGCCCGGCGGCCCGGCGGCGGCGCTGGTGCTCACCACCAGGGAGCGGCAGATCGCGGAGCTGGTCGGCGACGGACTGACCAACCGGCTGATCGCCAAACAGCTGCACATCGCGGAGAAGACCGTCGAGATGCACCTGTCACGGGTCTTCGCGAAGCTGGGGGTGTCCAACCGGGCCGCCCGGCCGTCACAGCGGGATGTTGCTGTGCTTCTTCGGCAGCGGGATCACCCGCTTGTCGCGCAGCGCGCGCAGAGCCCGGGTGACCGCGAGTCGGGTCTCGGCCGGCCGGACCACGTCGTCGACGCAGCCGCGTTCGGCCGCCACGTACGGACTGATCAGCTGCTCCTCGTACTCCTCGGTGAGCCGTGCCTTGAGCCCGGCCGGGTCCTCGGCGCCGCTCAGGTCGCGGTGGAACAGCATGTCCACCCCGCCGCGTGCTCCCATCACCCCGATCTCGGCGGTGGGCCAGGCGAAGCAGAGGTCGGCTCCGAGTTCCTTCGAGCCCATCGAGGCGTAGCCGCCGCCGTACGCCCGCCGGGTGATCACGGTGACCTTGGGGACGGTGGCCTCGACGTAGGCGAAGCCCAGCTTGGCGCCGCGGCGGATGATCCCGCCGTACTCCTGGACCGTCCCGGGCAGGAACCCGGGTACGTCGACGAAGGTGAGTACGGGGATGTTGAACGCGTCGCAGAACCGCACGAAGCGCGCGGCCTTCTCCGAGGCGTCGATGTCCAGGACGCCGGCCAGGTGCAGCGGTTGGTTGGCCACCACCCCGACGCTGGTCCCCTCGATCCGGGCGAAGCCGCAGATGATGTTGGGGGCGAACTCCTGCTGGATGTCCAGCAGGTCGCCGTCGTCGACCACGGCCTCGATCACCGTGCGCATGTCGTACGGCTCCTCGGGGCTGTCCGGGATCACCCGGTCGAGCGCCGTGTCGCGGGCGCTCGGGCCGGTGACGGCGCCGGACAGGTAACTGGGCGGTTCGGTCGCGTTGTTGGCCGGCAGGAAGGAGAGCAGGTCCTTGACGAACGCGATCGCCTCCTCCTCCCCGTCGGCGCGGTAGTGTGCCCCGCCGGTGCGCCGGGCGTGCACCTCCGCGCCGCCGAGTTCCTCCAGCCCCACCTTCTCGCCGGTCACCGCCCGGATGACGTCCGGTCCGGTGACGAACATGTGGGAGGTCCGCTCGACCATGACGACGAAGTCGGTGGCGGCCGGGGTGTAGACCGCCCCTCCGGCACACATGCCCATGATCAGGGAGATCTGCGGGACCACGCCGGAGGCCTCGACGGTACGGCGGGCCACCTGCCCGTACGCGGAGAGCGCCAGCACGCCCTCCTGGAGCCGGGCCCCGCTGGAGTCGTTGATGCCGATGACGGGGCAGCCGGTGCGCAGGGCCAGGTCGAGCAGCTTGCCGACCTTCACGCCGAAGACCTCGCCGACGCTTCCGTTGAAGGCCGTGGCGTCCTGGGCGTACACGCACACCCGGCGGCCGTCGACGGTGCCCACGCCGGTGACGACCCCGTCGCCGTAGGGCCGTTGGTCGTCGATGCCGAAGGTGGTGGAGCGGTGTCGGGCGAGCGCCTCCGTCTCCATGAACGAGCCGTCGTCCAGCAGCAGCCCGATGCGTTCCCGGGCGGTCAGCCGGCCGAGGATGCGCTGGCGCTGGGCGGCCCGGGGTGAACCGGGCCGCAGCGCCTCGTCCTTGCGCTCCTCCAGCTCGGCGATGCGCTCCGCGGTGGTGCGCCGGGCGAGCAGGGCGGGAGTGTCGGTGGCGAGGTGCTCGGTGGTGTTCATCGGGCTCCCTGTGCGGCGGCGCCCTGCCGGGCGCCGAAGGCCTGGGCGAACTCGGTCGTCATGCGTCCGACGGCGGACAGCTGGTCCCGCACGTGCTCCGTGCGCCCGGTCTCGGCGGTCAGGGTCACGCCCAGCGGGACCGGCCAGGCGCGCAGGGCGTGCACGATGGAGCGCAGCGAGGCCATCGTGGTACCGCCGGCCTGCCAGCCGGCGCAGCTGACCAGGCAGCCCACCGCCCGGCCGTGCAGGTAGGGCCGGGTGTCCTCGCGCAGGTCCTCCAGGTAGTCGAGGGCGTTCTTCACCAGTGCCGAGACCCCGCCGTGGTAGCTGGGGGTGGCCAGGACGACGCCGTCGGCCTGGGCCACCCGGGCCAGCAACTGCCGGATCGCCGGGACGCGTCCGGGGTGGTGCGGGCGGAACAGCGGCAGTTGCTCCAGGAAGGCGCCGTCGAACTTGAGGGTCCTGGCACCGGCCTGCTCGGCGCCGCGCAGGGCCAGCGTCAGGGCCAGGTCGGTGGTCGAGCCGGCGCGGCCGGTGCCGCCGATCCCCACCACGAGGGGCGCCGGGCCGGCCGCCGTCACGTTCAGGACGTCCACGCGGCTCACCGGTCCGCGGTGCGCAGGCTCAGCGGTCGCAGATCGGTCCAGCGCGTCTCGATGTGCTCCAGGCAGGCGGCCCTGGGGCCGGCGAACCCTTCCCGGCGCCAGCCGCCCGGTACGGACAACGTGGCGTCCCAGAGCGCGTACTGCTCCTCGTCGTTGACCACCACGACGAACCCGGGCTCCTCGGCGGACATGTGCGACTCCTCGGCTGGTGCGGTCACTTGCGGGTGTCCTTGACGATCCGGCCGCCCTTGACCACGAGGACCACGCGGTCGGGGTCGTCGAAGAGCCCGGGCTCTTCGAGGGGGTCGAAGTCGACCGCGATCAGGTCGGCGAACTTGCCGGTCTCGACGGAGCCGATCCGGTCGGCGACCCGCATGATGCGGGCGTTGACCGAGGTGGCCGACATGATCGCCTCGCGGGCCCCGATCACCTCGGCCTTCAGGGCGAGTTCCAGGCCGCGCCGGTTCTGGTTCGGGCCGATGAGGTCGGAGCCCGAGCCGATCGGCACGCCGGCGGCCCGGGCGGCGAGCAGGCCGTCGGTCATGCCCTGCATGGTGTCGCCGACCCGGTGCCGGATCTGCTCGGGCAGCCCGTGCCGGTCGAAGTCCTCCTCCAGGACCTTGGCGATGGCGAGGGTGGGCACCAGGGCGACGCCGCGCGCGGCCATCATCGCGGCCGTGCCCTCGTCGATGCCGGTCCCGTGCTCGACGCACTCGACGCCGGCGGTGACGGCGTTGCGGATCCCCGCGACGTTGTGGGCGTGCACGGTGACGTAGGTGTGCCGGGCGTGCGCCTCGGCCACCGCGGTGGCGATCTCCTCCACGGTGAACTGGGTGTCGTCCAGCGAGTCGGCGAGCGAGACCACTCCTCCGGTGACGGCCATCTTGAGGAAGGACGCCCCCTGCCGGAAGCACTCCCGGGCCGCCTTGCGCACCTCGTCGCAGCCGTCCGAGATCCGGCCGACGGCGGTGAGTCCGCGCACCCGGAAGTGGAAGGTGGCGTCCGGCGGCTGGAAGGGCGAGCCGAGGTGGCCGTGCCCGCCGCACTGGACGAGCGGCGAGGCGGAGGCCCAGATGCGCGGGCCCGGCACCAGGCCCCGCCCGACCGTGCGCAGGATGCCGTGGTCGATGCCGCCGCAGTCGCGCACCGCGGTGAAGCCCGCGTCCAGGGTCTGGCGCAGGGTCCGGAAGATGTCGGCGGCCCGCTCGGCCACGGACAGCTCCATGTTGAGGACCGCCCGGGTCTCGCTGGAGTGTCCGAGGTGTACGTGGGCGTCGATCAGGCCGGGCAGCAGGGTCAGCCCGCCGAGGTCGACCACCTCGGCCTCACCGGTGGGCGCCCGGTCGTCGACCGCGACGATCCGCTCGTCCTCGATCCGCACCGCGCCGCCGTCGACGGGGTCGTTGCCCAGTCCGTCGAGCACGGTGGCTCCGGTCAGTAGCAGTGTCATGTCAGTGGTCCTCGCTGCTGGGGTCGATGGGGGTGGCGGCCGGGGCGCCGGGGGCGTCCTGCGGCGGGGGGAGCAGGCCGCGGCGCACGAAGGCGTCGAGCATCCGGGCGAAGTAGTCGCCCTCCAGCGCCGGGGCCGTGGCCAGTTCGGCGGCGGCGTGCGCCCGGACGTTGGCGCAGTCCATGACCGGCATCCGGCGGTCGGGGACCTCGCCGATCATGGCCATCAGCGGTGCCAGGGCGTTGTCCTCGCCCTCGTGCTCCACCCGGGTGACGAGCGCGCCGCGCCACTCGGCGAACGGAACGCTGCGGACGGGGAAGCCGTGGGCCCGGACGTACGCGAAGATGTCGTCCCAGGCGAGCGGCCGGGGGTCGATGGTGTGGTACGTGCGGTCGAGGGCCGCCGGTTCCAGGGACAGGCCGACGACGAGCCGCGCCAGGTGGTCCACGGTGCCCACCGACAGGTCGTACCGGCGCTGCGGGGCGAGGCCGAGCTGGACGCAGCCCTGGACCACCTTGGTGATGTAGTCCTCGCTGTTGGCGGCCCCGCTGCGGGCGGAGGGCAGGACGCCGCCCGCCCGGTAGACGGAGACCGGCACGCCCCTGGCCCGGGCCAGGCCGATGAGGCCCTCGGCCACCCACTTGCTCTGGCTGTAGGCGGTGTCGTGGCCGACCGGCGGGGGCAGCGGGTCGTCCTCGCGGATGCGGTCGGCGCCGCCCAGGACGGCCCCGGCGAGCACGGCGAGGGTGGAGACGTGGTGGACGGGCTTGAGCCGCCGTCGGGTGGCCAGCCGCAGCACCTCCTGGGTGCCGAGCACATTGGCCGCCTTGAGGGCGCGGTAGGGGCGGACGAAGTTGACCCAGGCGCCGCAGTGGTGGACGGCGTCGACCGTGTCGGCGAGCCGGTCGAACGCGTCCTCGGTCAGTCCGAGCAGCGGCTGGGCCAGGTCGCCGCGGACGACGCGCAGCCGGGGGCTGTCGCCGCCGTCGAGGCCGTAGGAGTCCAGCGCGGCGCGGACCCGCTCCAGGCCCTCGGCCGGGGTGGCGGCCCGCACCAGGCAGTGCACGTCCGCCTCGGTCCGGCGCAGCAGTTCGGCGCAGAGGAAGGCCCCGACGAACCCGGTGGCGCCGGTGAGCAGGACCGCCCGGGGAGCGGCCGACGGGGCCGGCGCCGGGAGTCCGGCGGCGGTGATCGCCGGGTCCAGGGTGACCTCGGCCGCCAGGTCCGGCCCGCCGGGCGCCGCGGCGGCGGGTTCGCCCGCGACGATCCGGTCGACCAGGGCCGCCAGCTCGGCGACGGTCGGGGCGCCCAGGACGTCGCGGGCGCTGAGCGCGGTGGCGCCCAGTCGGCGCAGCTGCCGGGTGGCCTGGGTGACCATCAGGGAGTGTGCTCCGAGGTCGAAGACGTCGGCGTCGCAGCCGATCCGCTCGATCCCGAGCAGGTCGCACCAGATCTCCGCGACCTGCCGCTCGCGCTCGGTGCGCGGGGCGTCGGCCTCCGGCCGCTCCGGGTCGGCCGGCTTGACCGGCTCGGAGCGGCCGGTCGGCCCGGCCGGCTCCTGCGGCACCGCCGAGCCGCGCTCCACCCAGTACCGGGGACCGGCGAACGGCCGGCCCGGCAGCGGGACCCGGCGCGGGGTCGCCTCGCCGTGGAAGGCCCGCCAGTCCACCGGGACGCCGGACTGCCAGAGCCGCCCCACGGCGGTGACCAGGTGGGCGAGGTCGGGCAGCGGGTCGCGGGGCAGACCCATGGTGGGTACGGCGACCGGGGCGGGCGCCAGCTGCTGGGCGGCGGCCAGTTGGGTCAGCGCCCGGCCGGGGCCGATCTCGAGCAGGACCCGGCCGGGCCGGGCGAGGACGGTCCGCAGCCCGTCGGCGAAGCGGACGGGCTGCCGCAGGTGGCGCACCCAGTGGCCGGGGTCCTTGGCCTCGGCGTCGGTGATCCAGTCCCCGGTCACGCCGGAGACGAAGGGGACGGCGGGCGCCGACGGGTTGAGGGCCGCCACCCGGTCGGCGAAGGCCGGCAGGTACGGCTCGACCATCCAGGAGTGGCTGGCCACCGGCACGCTCACCTTGCGGCAGTCGACGTCCCGCGCCCGCAGCCGGGTCAGCAGCGCCGCGACCTCCTCGTCCGGGCCCGCCACCACCGTCAGTCCGGGGGCGTTCACCGCCGCGACCGACAGCCGGTCGCCGAGCAGCGGTACCACCCGTTCCTCCGGCAGCGCGACGACGAGCATCCTCCCCGGCGGCATGGCGGCGAACAGCTCGCCGCGCGCGAGTGTGACGTCCAGCGCCTCGGGCAGCGAGAGGACTCCGGACAGTGCCGCGGCGACGTACTCGCCCAGGCTGTGACCGATCATCGCGGCCGGTCGGACGCCCCAGGCCAGGAGTTGACAGGCCAGCGCGTACTCCACGGTGAAGAGGGCGCAGACCACGCCCGCACCCTGCCCGCGGCCCATGGTGGCCGCCCCGCCGACGAGTCGGCGCCCCTCCAGGGGCGGGAAGGCGGACGGGAACAACAGCCGTCTGAGGTCGAAGCCGAGCCGGCCGCCGAGCAGTTCCGCGCACCGGTCCACCTCCTCGCGGAAGACCTTCTCGCTGCGGTAGACGTCGAGCCCCATGTCGGGGTGCTGCATGCCGCCGCCGGGAAACATGAAGACGGCCTCGTGCACGCCCTCGGGTGCGGGGCGGGTGACCAGCCGGCCGGGCCGGGCGCCGCGCAGGGCGTCCACCGCGTCCGTCCGGTCCCGGCAGACCGCGAACCCGCGGGTGCGGAATGCCCGGCGTCCGGCCTGGAGGGTGAACGCCACGTCGTGCAGCGGGAGTTCGGGTGCGGCCCGGTCGAGGTGGTCGGCCAGGCGGGACGCCGCCGAGGCGACGGCGGGCCCGGTGTCCCCGGACAGCGGCAGCAGTTGCCAGGGCCGCGCGGGGGTGGTGGGCCGGGGGAGCCGTGGGGCCTGTTCCAGGATGACGTGGGCGTTGGTACCGCCGACCCCGAAGGCGCTGACCCCGGCTCGACGCGGTCCGGCGGGGGTCCACGGCTCGGCCGCGGTGGGGACGCGGAACGGCGTGTGCTCCAGGCGGAGTTCGGGATTGGGTGTGCGGAAGCCCACCGTGGGCGGGACGACCCCGTGGTGCACGGCCAGCGCCGCGCGCATCAGTCCGGCGGCGCCCGCGGCCGCGTCCAGATGGCCGATGTTGGCTTTGACCGAGCCGAGCGCGCAGTACCGGTCCGTGCCGTCGGGCCCGTCCTGCCCGTCCTGCCCGGGGTCGTCCGGGTGGCCGAACGCCTGGGCGAGGGCGGTGACTTCGATGGGGTCGCCGACCCTGGTGGCGGTGCCGTGGGCCTCCAGGTACCCGACCGTCTCCGGGGCGATGCCCGCCAGGGCGAGGGCGGTGGCGACGACCCGGGCCTGGCCGTCCACGCTGGGAGCGGTGAACCCGGCCTTGAGCGAGCCGTCGTTGTTGACCGCGGAGCCCTTGATCACCGCGTAGACGTGGTCGCCCGCGGCGAGCGCGTCGGAGAGCCGGCGCAGGACCAGGACCACGGCCCCGTTCCCGGGGACCGTTCCCCCGGCACCGGCGTCGAAGGGCCTGCAGTGGCCGTCGGCGCTGAACAGGCCGCTCTCCGCGACCGGGTAGCCGGCCTTCAACGGCACGTTCACGGTCACCCCGCCGGCGAGGGCGACGTCGCACTCGTGGCCGAGCAGCGACTGGCAGGCCACGTGCGTGGCGACCAGGGAGGTCGAGCAGGCGCTCTGGACGGTGAAGGCGGGGCCGTCGAGGTCGAGCAGGTGCGCCGCCCGGGTGGCCAGGAAGTCCTTGTCGTTGTAGATCCGGGCGGCTGCGGCCATCGGGGAGCGCTGGAACCGGGCGTTGGTGGCCAGGTTCGCGGTGAGGTACTTGTTCATGAAGGAGCCGGCGAAGACGCCGATCGACCCGTCGATGCCCGCCGGGTCGTGGCCGCTGTTCTCGAACGCCTCCCAGGCCGTCTCGCAGAACAGTCGGTGCTGGGGGTCCATCGCCTCGGCCTCCGCCGGGCCGAGGCCGAAGAAGGCGGCGTCGAACCGGTCCGCATCGGGCAGGTACCCGGACGCGGGCACCTGGTCGGGGTCGTCGACCGCCTCGGGGTCATTGCCCGCCGCCAGGAGTTCTTCCCGGTCGAACCGGGTGATGCTCTCGACGCCCTCCCGCATGTTGTGCCAGAACGTGTCCACGTCGCGGGCCCCGGGGACCCGACAGCCGAACCCGATGACGGCGACCGCCTCGACGTCCCCGTCCTCGGCACCGTCGTCCTCGATGTTCTCGATGTCCTCGATGTTCTCGGCCACGCCGGGCCGCCCCCCGTCCGTCATGGGTTGCTCCGTTCCTGGCGCAGCCGCGCCCGGCGGTTGCGCGCCTGTGCCTGTCGTTCGGCCCGTTCCCGGGCCTCCTCCCGCACCCGGGGTCGTGCCCCGGCCGCCGCCCCGCCGTCCGCGTCCGCGAAGGCCGAGGCCAGGGCCCGGACCGTCGGGTAGCGGAAGATGTCGACCAGCGTGAGCCGCTCGCCGAGCACGGGCTGCAGGCGGGTCCTGGCCTGTACGGCGAGCAGGGAGTTGCCGCCGTGGTCGAAGAAGTTGTCGGTCGCCCCGAGTCGGTCCACCCGCAGGACCTCGGCGAGGACCTCGGCGGTGCGGCGCTCCAGGTCGGTACCCGGGGGTTCGTCGGCGACGGCGCCGACGGGCCGGGGAAGGGGCAGGGCGGCCCGGTCGACCTTGCCGTTGGGCGTCAGCGGCAGGGCGTCGAGCAGGACGACGTCGGCCGGGACCATGTGGGCGGGTAGCGCGGCGGCCGCGTGGGCGCTCAGTCCGGCGGCGTCCGGGGCGCGCCCGGCGCCGGCTTCCACGACGCAGTGCGCGACGAGCCGCGCGTGCGGCCCCTCGCCCAGCACCGTCACGACCGCCGCCCGGACCCCGGGGTGCTCGCGCAGGACGTTCTCGATCTCGCCCGGCTCGATGCGGTGTCCGTGCACCTTCACCTGGTGGTCCAGCCGGCCGATGAACTCCAGTTGCCCGTCGGGCCTTCGCCGGGCCGCGTCCCCGGTCCGGTACAGCCGTCCGCCGTCCGCCGTGAAGAGGTCCGGGACGAAGCGCTCGGCGGTCAGCCCGGGTCGGCCCAGGTAGCCGCGGGCGACCCCCGGCCCGCCGAGGAGCAGTTCGCCGGGGGTGCCGAGCGGCGCGGGCCGCAGGTGGGCGTCCACCACGTGCGCGGTGGCGCCGGGCAGGGCGGTGCCGACGGTGACCGGGCCGGTGGCGCCGACCGCCCCCGAACTCGCCCACACGGTGGCCTCGGTGGGGCCGTACATGTTGTGCACGCCGCCCGGCACCAGGGCGTCGAGGTCGCGGGCGAGCGGGGCGGGCAGCGTCTCACCGCCGACCAGCAGCCGGTGCAGCCCGGCGAGCGCGTCGTGGGCCGCCGGATCCCCGGCCAGGACCCCGGCGAGCGAGGGGGTGCACTGGAGGTGGGTGACGCCGTGTCGGCGCAGCTGTTCGGCGATCGGCTCGTCGGCCCGGGCCCGGTGCCGCCGGTCCTCGGACAACTCCCTGACGTCGGCGAGCAGTTCGAGCGAGGTGAGCACCCGGTCCGGGTCGACGCCGAAGTCGACGAGGCAGGCGATCTCGTCCACCCCCACGCCTTTGAGCCGGTCGACCAGGTCGGCGCAGTGCTCCGGGGTGCCCAGCAGCCCCGAGGTCTCGAAGAAGCGCTCGAAGGCACGCTCCACCAGCGCGTCCAGTTCCGCCTCGGGCAGCAGCCGGGGGTCGGTGTCCCGGCCGAGCGCCCCGCCGAGCCCGGAGAGCAGGTCGAGGGAGGTCCTGATGTACGCGCAGAGCGGTGCCCGCACCTGTTCGCGCACGGCGTCGGTGTCCGTGCCGACGAAGGTGTGCAGCATCAGGGTCACGTGGCCGTGGCCTGGGTGGCCGCCCGCCCGCCAGGCCTCGCGGTAGAGCCGGATCTTCTCGGCGAGCTGCTCGGAGGTGTGGCCGAGCAGGTGGGTGAGCAGTCCGGCACCGGCTTCGCCGGCCGTCCGGAAGGTCTCGGGGCTGCGGGCGCTGGTGATCCAGACCGGGAGGTCGCCCTGGAGGGGCGGCGGGAAGATCCGCACCTCGCTGTCCTTGCCGACGCCGTTGCGGCGGGTGACCGAGCCGCCGCGCCACAGCGACCGCAGTTCGGCCAGGCCGGCCAGCATCGCCTCCCGGCGGTCGGCGTAGCGGTCGGGGGCCAGGACGAAGTCGTCGGGCTGCCACCCGGAGGCCACCGAGATGCCGACCCGGCCGCCGGAGAGCTGGTCCACGACCGCCCACTCCTCGGCCACCCGCAGGGTGTCGTGCAGCGGCAGGACGACGGACCCGGCGCGGACGGCCACCCGCTCGGTGACGGCGGCGACGGCCGCTGCGGTGACCGAGGGGTTGGGGTAGAGCCCGCCGAAGTCGTGGAAGTGGCGCTCCGGGGTCCACACCGCGGCGAAGCCGTGGCGGTCGGCGAACCGCGCGCCCTCCAGCAGCAGCCGGTAGGCCTCCCCGGGGCCGGCGGAGGCGGGGCTGCCGCCGAAGTAGAACAGGCTGAAGTCGACGGCCCGGGCCTGGTCGGCCGCCGTCACCGCGGCTCCGGAGGCCGCGGCGGTGACGGCGGTGGGCTGGTCGCCGCGCACCACGATCCGGTGCCCCCGGGTGAGCGGCCAGAGGAGTTCGAGGACGGAGATGTCGAAGGACACGGAGGTGACCGCGAGCCAGGTCGACCCGGGGGCGGCGTCGCCCAGCACGCGGTCCATGGCGGAGAGGAACCAGGACAGGTTGGCGTGGCTGACCATGACGCCCTTCGGGCGGCCGGTCGAGCCGGAGGTGTAGATGACGTAGGCGAGCCGGTCGTCGGTCGTGGCGGCGGTGTCGGCCGTGGTGGCGGCGCCGGTCGTGGCAGCGGTTCCGGCCGTCGGCGCACCCGCCCGCCCCGCCGGAGCCGGCGCGTCCACCAGGACCGGTACCGCGGCCGTGGGCGGCAGTCGGCGGGCCAGCCCGCGCCGGGTGAGCACGACCGGCGCGGCGGAGTCGGCCAGCATGAAGGCCAGCCGCCGGGCCGGGTAGACCGGGTCGAGGGGCAGGTAGGCGCCGCCGGCCTTGAGTACGGCGAGCAGGGCGACGACCAGGAGCGGCGAGCGGTCCAGGTAGATGCCCACGGGGGTGTCGGCGGTGACGCCCGCGGCCCGCAACCGGTCCGCCAGGTCGTCGGAGAGTTCGTCGAGCCGTCGGTAGCTGAGGGGCTCGTCGTCGCCCGTCGCGGCGAGTACGGCCGGGGCGTCCGGGGTGCGCCGGGTCCGGCGGCGGATCAGCTCGTGGACCGGGAGGGGATCGGGGCCGGGTGCGGGGGCCGGGTTCCAGGCGGTCAGGATGCGCCGCTCCTCGTCCGGCTCCAGGACCGGGAGCGCCCCGACCGGGCGGTCCGGGTCGGCGAGCGCGGCGGCGAGGAATACCCGGAAGTGGGTGGCGAAGGCTTCGATCGTCGAGGCGTCGAAGAGCTCGTCGGCGTACTCCAGCCGTGCCCGCAGCCGGTCGCCGGAGCGGGTGACGGCCATGGTGAGGTCGAACTTGGCGGTGGCGGTGTCCCCGGGCTCCATCCGGACCGTGCAGCCGGGCAGGACGAGCCCCGGCCCGGCCTCCTCGTGGTAGCTGAACATCAGCTGGAACAGCGGGTTGTACGCGGGGTCGCGCTGCGGCCGCAGCTCCTCCACCAGGCGTTCGAAGGGCAGTTCCTGGTGCGCGACGGCGGCTCGGCTCTCCGCCCCGGCCCGGGCGACCAGCTCCCGGAAGACCGGGTTCCCGGAGACGTCGATCCGCTGGACCACGGTGTTGGCGAAGAGGCCGATCAGCCGCTGCCAGGCGGCCTCCGGACGGCCGGCCACCGGGGAGCCGACGACGACGTCCTCCGTGCCGGTGTGGGCGTGCACGACGGCGGCGAACGCGGCCAGCAGCACCGCGAACAGGGTGGTCCGGCCGGAGCGCGCGAGCTCCTCGGCCCGGGTCACGAGCTCGGCCGGCAGGGTCAGGTCGACGTGCCCGCCGGTGTGGCCCTGGACGGGCGGCCGGGGGCGGTCGGCGGGGAGGGTGACCAGGGCCGGCGCGTCGGCCAGCCGACCCCGCCAGTGGTCGAGCAGCCCGGCCAGGGCCGGGCCGCCGAGCAGCTCCGCCTGGTGCGCGGCGAAGTGGCGGTACTGGACGTCGAGCGGTTCGGGCCGCGGGGCGTCCCGCCCGGGGTGCAGCCGGCCGGAGTACAGCGCGCCGAGGTCCTCGGCCAGGACGCCGAGGCTCCAGCCGTCGCAGGCGATGTGGTGCAGGGTCAGGCAGAGCCGGTGCTCCTCGGGGGCGAGCCTGAGCAGCACGGGTCGGATCAGCAGGTCGGTCGCCACGTCGAAGGCCGTCCTGGCCTGGGCGTCGCAGTACCGGTCGGCCTCGGCCGAAGGGTCACCGGCGGTCGAGAGGTCGACCAGCTCGACCGGTACGGGCCCGGCGGGCCGGACGAACTGCCGGGGCAGGCCGTCCACGGAGCGGAAGACCGAGCGCAGCACCTCGTGCCGCTCCACCAGGGCGGTCAGGGCCGCCTCCAGGGCGGGCAGGTCCAGCGGACCGGAGATCCGGTAGGTGAGCGGGACGACGTAGACCGCGCTCTCCGGGTCCAACTGGTCCAGGAACCACAGCCGTTGCTGCGGGTAGGAGAGCGGGTGGTGGCGCTCGGTGATCCGTTGCCGGAGCCGGTCCGCCAGGCGGGCCCGCCGTTCGGCGGCGGAACCGCCCTGCCGGTCCTCGGGTGTCGGGTGCTGCGTCATCGTTCGACCTCGTTGTCCGCCATGTCGTCCAGGAGTCCGGCGACCTCGTCGTCGGTGAGTTCGTCGAGCCGGGCGAGCAGCCGCTCCTCGTCGGTGGGGCCGCCGTCCGTCACGTGGTGCCGGGGCGCGCTGCGCACCTCCGCCGCCAGCCGGGCCGCCGTGGGGTCGGCGAGGAAGCGGCTGAGCCGGATCCGCACGCCGAAGTCCTCGCCGAGCCCGGCCACCAGCCGCATGGCCAGCAGGGAGTTGCCGCCGAGCGCGAAGAAGTCGTCGGTGACCCCCAGGCCGGTGACGCCGAGCAGGTCCGCCATCCGTTCGGTGACGGCGCGTTCGGTCCGGTCGCGCGGGGCGGGCCGTCCTCCGGCCGGCGGGACCGCGTCGTCGACGGCGGGCAGCGCCGCCCGGTCGATCTTGCCGCTCGGGGTGAGCGGTAGGGCCGGCAGCAGTCCGTAGGCGGCGGGCAGCAGGAAGGGGGGCAGGGTGCCGACGAGGAAGGAGCGCAGCTCGGCGGCGGACGGCAGGGCACCGCCGGGCGGCGGGGCGACGTACGCGACCAGCCGGCGCCCGCGCGGGTCGTCGTCGACGACGACCGCCGCCTGGCCCACCGCCGGGTGACCGGTGAGCACGGTCTCCAGTTCGCCGGGTTCGACCCGGTAGCCGCGGATCTTGACCTGGTGGTCGGCGCGGCCGAGGAAGTCGAGCGCGCCGTCGGAGCGGCGGCGGACGGTGTCCCCGGTGCGGTACATGCGCGATCCGTCGGCGGCGAAGGGGTCGGGCAGGAACCGCTGCGCGGTGTCGGCCGGCCGGGAGGCGTAACCCCGCGCCACCCCCGGGCCGCCGATGTACAGCTCGCCCGGGACGCCCGGTGGGACGGGGGCCAGCCGCTCGTCGAGCACGTAGGCCGTGGTGTTGGCGATGGGGCGCCCGATGGGTACCGAGCCCGCGTCGTCGGGCAGCTCCTCGACGGGGTGGCAGACGGCGAAGGTGGTGGTCTCGGTGGGGCCGTAACCGTTGCTCAGCCGGGCCGGGCGGCGGGCCGGGCTCTGGGCGAGCAGGGCGCGGACCCGTCCGGGGTGGAGGGCGTCGCCGCCGACGATCAGGTGCGAGAGGCCACCGAAGGTGCCGGGCCGGTGGCTCATCACCTCGGTGAACAGTGCGGAGGTGAGGAACATGTCCGTGATCCGGTGGCGGCGCAGTGCCTCCTCCAGCCCGCCGGGGGCGAGGAGTTCGTCCCGGTCGACGATGCACACGCAGCCGCCGTTCAGCAGCGCGCCCCACAGCTCGTAGGTGAGCGCGTCGAAGGAGACGTCGGCGACCTGGGCCATCCGCACGCCGGGGCCGAACTCGGCGTAGTCCGCGCCGCGGACCAGCCGGAGCACGGACCGGTGCTCGACCAGCACGCCCTTGGGGCGGCCGGTGGAGCCCGAGGTGAAGAGCACGTACGCGAGCGAGCCGGGGGTGGCCCGGGGCTCGGGCGCGGTCGCGGGGGCGGCGGCTAGGTCGGCCTCGTCCAGGGCCAGGAAGTCGACCGGCGCCCGGCCCGCGATCAGGGGCCGCAGGGCGGCGCGGGTGACGACCAGGGGCGCCCCGGTGTCCCGCAGCATGGCCTCCAGCCGGTCGGCCGGGTAGCCCGGGTCCAGTGGCACGTAGGCGCCGCCGGCCTTGAGCACGGCCAGCAGCGCGGTCACCATCTCCTCGCCCCGATCGAGCAGGACGCCGACCGGGACGTCGCGGTCGACCCCGCGGGCCCGCAGCAGGTGGGCCAGCCGATTGGCCCGCTCGTCCAGTTCCGCGTACCGGAGCGTCCGTGGGCCGTGCACCAGGGCCGGCGCGTCGGGGTGGCGGGCGGCGCACTCCGCGAACAGTTCGGGCAGGGTCCGGTCGGCGGGGAACGGGGTGCGGGGGCCGGTGGCCGCCGCCAGTTCCCGCTGCCGCTCCCGGGGGGTGAGCAGGTCGAGCCGGTCCAGCGGCCGGTCCGGGGCGTCGAGGGCGTGCCCCAGCAGGGTGAGGTAGCGGTCGACGAGGGAGCGCATGGTCGCGGCGTCGAACAGGTCGGTGGCGTACTCCCAGATGAGGGTGATGGTGTCGTCGCCGCCCCCGTGCTCCTCCGTGCCCGGCACTGCGCGTCCGGCCCGCTGTTCGGCGCGCGGCAGCACGACCACGTTGATGTCGGTCTTCGCCGATCCGTTGTGCAACTCCCGCACGGTGCCGGTCAGTCCGGCGAACGCGAGGTCGGGGATGTGGGAGTCGTGGAAGCTGAACATCACCTGGAACAGCGGGTTGCGGGTGGGGTCGCGGGGCAGTTGCAGGGCCTCCACCAGCCGGTCGAGCGGGACGTCCTGCCACTCGTGGGCGCGGGCCGTCGTCGCGTGCACCTGGCGCACCAGCTCCGCGAAGGTGGCGGCCGCGGTGAGGTCGAAGCGCAGTGGCAGGGTGTTGACCACCATGCCGATCAGCTCCTCGACCTCGGCCAGCCGGCGGTTGGCCGCACCGGTGCCGACGACCAGGTCCCGCTGGCCGCTGTGCCGGGACAGCAGGGCGGCGAACCCGCTGAGCATGGTGGTGTACAGGGTCACGGCGCCGGCCCGGCTGAAAGCGCGCAGCCGGCGGCTCAGGCCCGCCGGCAGGTCCACCCGCAGGGCGGCGCCGGCGAAGCTCTGCACGGCGGGCCGGGGCCGGTCGGTCGGCAGCTCCAACGCGGGCGGGGCGCCGTCCAGTTCGACGGCCCAGTGGTCGAGCTGGGCGGCGAGGGCGTCGCCGGTCAGCCAGGAGCGCTGCCAGCGCGCGAAGTCCGCGTAACTGAGCGGATCGGGGCGGTCGACGGGGGTGCGGCCCTCGGCCAACACCTGGTAGCCGTCGCGCAGTTCGCGCAGGAAGACGGCGAAGGACCAGCCGTCGTGGACCAGATGGTGCTCGACGTGCACCAGGGTGTGGTCGTCGGCCGCGTGGCGGACCAGCACCCAGCGCGCCAGCGGAGGCGCGCCGAGATCGAAGGGGTGCCCCGTCGTCTCCCGGACGATCCGCTCGGTCCGCCGGTCCCGTTCGTCCGCCGGGACGGCGGACAGATCGACCAGCGGCAGCCGGACCGGTACCGGCGGCTGCCGGAACTGCATCGGGACACCGCCGACCTCGCGGAACGCCATCCGGAAGACGTCGTTGCGCCGGACGATCCCGGTGAGGGCGGCGCGCAGCAGCCGCGGGTCGAGCGGGCCGTGCAGGCGGATGGTGGCCTGGGCGTTGTAGGCGAGGTTGCCGGGCGCCAACTGTTCGAGGTACCAGACGCGTTCCTGCGGGAAGGAGAGCGGCACGGCCTCGCCGTCCGCCGTCCCGGTCGGGCGGATGGCGGGCACGGCCGGGGCCGGCCGCCGTGAGCCGGGCCGGTCGGCGGGGTCCGGGCCGCCGTCGAGGAGGCGCGCCATGGCGCGGACCGTCGGGGTCTCGTAGACGGCCTGGAGGGAGAGTTCGCGGCCCAGTTCCTCGCGGACCCTGGCGGCGAACCGGCCGGCCAGGAGCGAGTGGCCGCCGAGCGCGAAGAAGTCGGCCTCCTGGGCGACGGGGCCCCCGCCCAGGAGTTCGCCGAGGATGCGGGCGAGGTCCCGCTCGGTGGGGGTGGCGGGCCCGGTCGACGGATCGTCACCCGCCGCGGTCGCGGGGCGGTCGGGAGCCGGCAGCCGGCGACGGTCGATCTTGCCGCTGGGGGTCAGCGGCATGCGCTCCAGGACGACCACGGCGGCGGGGACCAGGTGCGCGGGCAGGCGGCCGGCGAGGTAGCCGCGCAGCCGGTCGGCGTCCGGTCCCGTGCGGTTGAGTCCCGGGCCCGCCGCGTAGCCGACGAGTTCGGGACCGGCGGAGGTCTCCCGCACGGTGACGACCGCGTCGGCCACCTCCGGGTGCTCGGCCAGGTGGTGGGCGATCTCGGCCGGCTCGACCCGAAAGCCTCGGATCTTTGCCTGATGGTCGGTCCGGCCGATGAACTCCAGCTCGCCGTCCGGGTGTTGGACCACGAGGTCGCCGGTGCGGTAGACCCGCCCGCCGGAGCCGGCCGGGTCGGGGACGAAGCGCTCGGCGGTCAGACCGGGCCGGCCCCGGTAGCCCCGGGCCACGCCGGCCCCGCCGATGGCCAGTTCCCCGGGCGTGCCGGGAGGGACGGGCCGAAGCCGCTCGTCGAGGACCAGGGTGTGCGCGCCGGGGACCGGTCGGCCGATGCGCGGCTTGCCGCCGCCCGGGGCGAGTTCGGCGACGGTCGCCCACACCGTGGTCTCGGTCGGCCCGTACGCGTTGAAGACGCGCCGGCCCGGCAGCCAGCGTGCCGCCGACTGCTCGGGCAGGGCCTCGCCCGCGCAGACCAGCACGGCGAGGTCGGGCAGCGGGACGACCGGCAGGGTGGCGAGCACCGACGGCGGCAGGGTGACCAGGGTGATCCGCAGGTCGCGTAGTGCGTCGGCGAGTTCCGGGCCGGGCGGGATGTCCGCGCGGTCGGCGAGCACCAGCGTGGCCCCGGCCGACAGCGCCATGACCACCTCGAACACGGACGCGTCGAAGCTGGTGGGGGCGAACTGCAGGATCCGGTCGCCCGGCGCCACCCCGAAGGTGCGGGCCTGTGCCCGGGCGAGGTGCACCAGGCCCCGGTGGGTGAGTTCGACACCCTTGGGGCGGCCGGTGGAACCCGAGGTGTAGATGACGTACGCCAGGTCCTCCGGGCGGATCGCGGGCCGCGGCTGCACACCGGGGTTGCCGCCAGCGGGAGTTGCGGCGGGGGGCGTGGCGGGGGCTGTGGCGGGGGAGCCGGTCGGGTCCAGGAACTCGATGCCGCGGGCCGGCAGGCGCCCGGCCGTGGCCGGGTCCGCGATCACCAGCGAGATCCCGGAGTCCTCGATCATGTACGACAGGCGCTCGGCCGGGTAGCCGGGGTCGAGCGGGAGCCAGGCGCACCCGGCCCGCAGGACGGCCAGCAGTGCCACCGGGAAGTCGGGGGAGGCGCTCGCGGCCAGGCCGACCAGGGTGCCGGGGGCGACGCCGCGCGCGGCCAGGGCGGTGGCGAGCGCGGCGGAACGGGTGTCGAGTTCCCGGTAGGTCGTCCGCAGCCCGCGGTACTCCACGGCGACCGCGTCCGGTCGGGCGGCGGCGACCTCGTCGAACACGTCGCGGAAGTTCATGCCCCGGCCGTCCCCGCCGAGTCGGGGAGGGACGGGAGGGACGGGACGTCCCCCAGCGGGGCGTCCGCCTTCGAATCCCTCGGCTCGTCGAAATACCAGCGCGCGGTGCCCCGTTCGACGACCAGGCGGGAGGTTTCCCCGAAATCGAATGCGGCCCGGTCCGGAATTCCTCCGGCAGGGGGGTCGGCGAGGTCCATCTCGATTTCCAGAACGCGTTCCGCGGCGCTTTCCGTGTAGGTCAGCAGCAGCCGCAGGCCGTGGCCCTCGACGGAGAGGCCGACGTCGACCGGGGTGCTGGTGTAGCCGAAGGCGGTGAGCGCCGCGGCCATCGCGGCGGCCCGGGCGGGCCGCAACGCGAGGGTGACGCCGACGACGTCCCGGAGCAGCCGGGGGCCGTCCTGCGGGGTGCCCAGCGTCGCGTCCAGGTAGGCGCTCCGGGGCATCGCGCCGTCCGGTGCGGTGCGGGCGCCGATCGCGTCGAAGTACTCGGGCGTCACCTCGTTGAGGAAGAGCAGTACCGGGCTCGCCTCGCCCAGCCCGACGCTGATCAGGTGGTACCAGGGCTGCCGTTCGTCGTTGCCCTCGACCGCGCGTCGTACCAGGTCGTAGTGGTGCACCACGGTCCCGGAGGCGTCGAGCAGGCCGCGCGCGGCAGGGGAGGAGCCGGGCTCCTCGAAGGAGAAGACCAGGCCGGCGGTGATCGGGGAGGTGCTCGGCAGGCCGGTGCCGAAGCACTCGACGAGGGTGTTGCGGCCGGCCACCCCGAGGGTGGAGTACTGCCCCGCGAGGGAACTGTCGGCGTCCTTGCGCTTGGTCCTGCCGAAGCGCTGCGCGAGGAAGCCGCTGTCGGCCGCGGAGCGGTAGGCCGGCTCGTCGAGCAGAACCATGACGTGGTCGAGGCGGGGCACGGGGCGCCCGCCGTCGAGTGCGGATCCGGTCGTCACTCAGTCACTCCGATCGGCGTCGGCCAGGGTGGGGAGCCGGGGGCGGCCCGGTGCGGAAATCCTGGCAGGACGGTCCGCCGGAACGTCATTGGGGGAATCCCCGGGACCCCCCTGGGTCGCCCCTGTCCCCGACCCTGTAGCGGGTCCTGGCAGTTCCCCGGAAGGGAATTGACCGCTTGACATTCCTTTCGCGCGGCGACAACCATCGAATACCCGCCGAACTACCTAGGAGAGCCGTGCGCATTGAGATTCTCGGCACCGTCTCCGTGTACCCGGACCGGCGCGAGCAGCCGATCGGGGCCAACAAGGTGCGCGCCCTGCTGGCCACCCTGGCGCTGGACCCCGGCCGCTCGGTGTCGGCCGTGGAACTCGCCGACGAGCTGTGGTCGGGCCAGCCCCTCGGCAACGTCCACAACGCCCTCCAGGCCCACGCGACCCGGCTGCGAAAGATCCTCGACGGGCCGCAGCGGCGGCCGTCCGGAGCGACGGTGCTGCGCGCCGTGCAGGGCGGCTACATCCTCGACGTGCCCGGCAGTTGCGTGGACGCCAACCGGTTCCTGGGGCTGGCGGCCCAGGGCTCCGCGGCGCTCCCGGCCGACCCGCGACGCTCGGTGCGCCTGTTGGAGTCGGCGCTGCGGCTGTGGCGCGGCCCGGCCCTGCTGGACGCCGGCGACGGACTGCGCTGCCGGGCCGCGGCCGCGCTGTACGAGGAGCGCCGGCTGATGGTGTGGGAGAACCTCGCCCTCGCCCGCCTCGCGGTCGGGGACGCCGGACAGGCCACGGCCGAACTGCGCCGTCTGGAGACGGAACACCCGCTGCACGAACGCTTCTGCGAGCTGCTGATGATCGCCCTCTACCAGTCGGGACGGCAGGGCGAGGCACTGCACGCCTACCACCGGATCCGCGAACGCCTGGACCGGGAACTGGGGTTGGCGCCGGGCGCACCGCTGCGCGAGCGGCACATGGAGATCCTCGCCCAGCGGCCGGTGCTCACCCTGACCTGACCGGCCCGGTACGCCCTGCCACGTCGCACCGCACCGTCACTTCACCACTTCACACCCTGGAGTCACCGTGTACGAGAAGCTCGCCGACATCCTGGTCGACCACTTCCAGGTGGAACGCGCCGCGATCACCCCGGACGTCACCTTCGAGGACCTCGAGATGGACTCGCTCTTCCTGGTGGAGCTCCTCGTGGTGGTGGAGGCCGAGCTCGGCGTCAAGATGGGCGACGTCCCGGCCACCCCCCGTGACACCATCGGCACCGCCGCCCGGATCATCGCCGAGCAGGCGGAAGCGGCGGCGTCCTCGTGAGCAGGGCGGCCGTCGCGGTCACCGGCCTCGGCCTGGTGACCGCTGCGGGAATCGGCGTGGAGCCGACCTGGCGGGGCGTGTGCGCCGGAGTGTCCACGGCCCGCAAGGACCCGGCGCTGGCCGGGATCCCGGTGGACATCTCCTGCACCGTCCCCGGCTTCGAGGCCCGGAGCCTGGTCGGGCGGCGCAGCGCCCTGGTGCACGACCGCTTCACCCAACTGGCCATCGTGGCGGCCCGCGAGGCCGTCGCCGACGCCGGACTGGACCCGACGGGCTGGGACGGCGCCAGGGTCGGCGTGGTCGTCGGCTGCGGGCTCGGCGGCGTCGCGACCTGGGAGAAGCAGCACCGGTCGCTGCTGGAGGCGGGCCCGCGGTCGGTCTCGGCGCTGCTCATCCCGATGCTGATCCCCAACATGGTGGCCGGCCACGTGGCCATGGAGTTCGGGGCCCGCGGGCCCAACCTCGTCACCGCGACCGCCTGCGCCTCCGGTGCGACGGCCATCGGCACCGCCCTGGACCTGTTGCGGAACGACGTCTGCGACGTGGTGCTCGCCGGTGGGACGGAGTCCGGCGTGGTCCCGCTGATGGTGAGCGGGTTCGCGCAGATGGGGGCGCTGTCCGCCGGCCGGCTCGACGACCCGTCGGCCGCCTCCCGGCCGTTCGACGCCGGCCGGGACGGCTTCGTCATCGCCGAGGGCAGCGGCATGCTGGTCCTGGAGCGCCCGGAGGATGCCCGGGCCCGCGGCGCCCGGGTCCGGGCCCTGGTGGCCGGGTACGGCGCCTCCGCCGACGCGCACCACATGACCGCGCCCGACCCCGAGGGCACGGGCATGACCGCGGCCCTGCGGTCGGCACTGGCCCAGGCCGGTGCGGACCCGCAGGATGTCGACCACGTCAACGCCCATGGCACCTCGACCCCGCTCAACGACGCCGTCGAGGCGCGGGCACTGCGCAAGGCCCTGGGCGCCGGAGCGGCGGTGACCTCGACCAAGGGCGTGCTGGGACACGCCCTCGGCGCCGCCGGGGCCATCGAGGCGGGCCTGACCGTCCTGGCCGTCGAGCGGTCGCTGGTCCCGCCGACCGCGAACCTGTCGACCTTGGACCCGGAGGTCGAGGTGGACGTGGTGACCGGTGCCGCGCGCCACCGTGACATCGAGGTCGCGGTGAGCAACTCCTTCGGCTTCGGCGGCCAGAACGCGGTGCTCGCCTTCACCGCCGCGTGACCCGCCGGGCGGACCCCGGCACCCCACCGCACGGCACCCCACCGCACGGCACCCCACCGACCACGACCCGCGGAGGAGCGGCACACGTGACGAACTCAGACGGTTCCGGCTCGCCCACCGGCGACTACGACGTCATCGTGGTCGGCGCCGGATCGGCGGGCTGCGTGGTGGCCCGCCGGGCGGTGGACCGGGGTGCGAGGGTCCTCCTGCTGGAGGCGGGCGGCCCGGCCGACAACCCGGCGATAGCCGACCCCAGGCGCTTCGGCGAGCTCTGGATGAGCCCCGAGGACTGGGCGTACACGACGGTCGAGCAGCCGCACGCGGCGGGCCGCCGGCTGTTCTGGCCGCGCGGGAAGGTCCTGGGCGGTTCCAGCGCGCTCAACGCGATGATCTACGCGCGCGGCGCGGCCGCGGACTACGACCACTGGGCCTACCTGGGGAACGACGGCTGGTCCTGGCGGGACGTCCTGCCGGTCTACCGGAGCATCGAGGACTTCGACCGGGGGGCGGGCGAGCACCACGGTGCGGGCGGCCCGTTGCGGGTGCTCTCCGACTACCGGGTCGACCCGGTCCACGCGGGGCTGATCGAGGCGGCGGCGGAGATCGGCATCCCCTACCAGGAGGACTACAACACGGGCTTCCCGGAAGGCATTTCACGCACCCAGTTGACCATCCTGGACGGCCGGCGGCAGAGCGCCGCCGACGCCTACCTCGCCCCGGTGCTGGGCCGGGCCGAGCTCACGGTGAGGACCGGGGCCCGGGTCCGCAGGCTGCTGCTGGACGGTACCCGGTGCATCGGAGCGGAGTGGGCGCAGGGTGGCCGGCTGCACACCGCGCGTGCCGCCGAGACGGTGGTGAGCGCCGGCGCGCTGGAGTCGCCGCGGCTGCTGATGCTCTCGGGCATCGGCGAGCCCGAGCACCTCCGCTCGGTCGGCCTCGCCCCGGTGGTCGGGTTGCCGGGCGTTGGGCAGGGGCTGCACGACCACGTCCTGGCCCCCGTGGTCTTCGCCACCGAGCGCGACCCGGGCCGCAGTTCGGCCGGGCTGTCCCCGGCTCAGACCCACCTGTTCTGGCGCAGCCGCCCCGGCCTGCCGGTGCCCGATCTGCAACCGCTGCACTTTCCGGTGCCGATGTACCCGCCGGGAGTGACCGGGCCGCCGACCGGATTCACCCTCCAGGCGGGCATCGTCCGGCCGACCAGCCGGGGCACCATCCGGCTCACCGGCCCGGATCCGGAGGACCACCTGCTGGTCGACCCCGCGACGCTGCGCACCGCCGCGGACCGGGCGGCACTGGCGGCGGCGGTCGAGCTCTGCCGGGAGCTGGGGGCGGCGCCCTCGCTGCGGGCGGAGTGGGGCGCTCGGGAGGTGTACCCGGGGCCGGACGCGAGCGACCCGGAGCGCGGGCCGGCGGCGTTCGACCGGCTCCGGAGCACGGTGGCGACCTACCACCACCCGGTGGGCACCTGCCGGATGGGCACCGACGCCGGTGCGGTGGTCGACCCGCGGCTGCGGGTGTACGGCACCGAGGGGCTGCGGGTCGCCGACGCCTCGGTCTTCCCGGCGGTGACCACCGGCAACACCCACGCGCCCGCCCTGCTGGTGGGGGAGCGGGCGGCGGCCTTCATCGGGGGGTGAGGGAGCGGGGCGGGGCCGGTCGCGGTCAGGGCCGCACGGTCGCGGCCAGCCGCGCGGGGGCGTGCTGTTCGACGAAGTCGGCGAGCTGATCGGCGGTCAGGTCCAGCGGCGGGACGATCACCAGGCGGTCCACGCCGAGGCCGCCGTACGCCCGGACCACGTCCGCGTCGAGGCGGCGGGCGGGCGCGACCGAGACGTGCAGCGGCCGGTCCCGGCCGGCCTCGGCCGCTGCGGCGCGCAGCGCGGCCAGGTGCTCGGCGGTGGCGCGCAGGCCCAGCAGGTAGCCGAACCAGGCGTCCCCGACGGCGACCGCCCGCCGGTGCGCCGCCGGGCTGTGCCCGCCGATGACCAGCGGGACGCGCTCCTGGAACGGGCGGGGGTGGGCGTCGACGCCCTCGAAGTCCACGTGCTTGCCGTGGAAGGCGGGGCGCTCGTCGTACCAGAGGCTCTGCACCGCGCGCAGGTGTTCCTCCGCGCGGTCCCGGCGGTGGGCCGGGTCCACGCCCAGGGCCCGCAGTTCGGGCTCCAGGTAGCCGATGCCCGCCCCGAACAGCAGCCGGCCCGAGCTGAGGACGTCCACCGAGGCCAACTGCTTGGCCAGGAGCAGCGGATCGCGCTGCGGCAGGACGACGACGCCCGTACCGAGCAGGACGTGTTCGGTACGGGCGGCCAGGTGCGCCAGGGCCACCAACGGGTCCAGCAGCGGCGTCTCCGGAGCCAGCGGGGACTCCTCGGTGCGCGGGGACGGCAGGACCACGTGGTCGGCGACCCAGAGGGAGTCGTACCCCAGCCGCTCGGCGAGCCCCGCGATCCGACCGGCGGTCGCGGGGTCCGCGGCGGCGTTCATGTTCATGGCGAAGAGCCCGACGGTGGGTGTCATGGCGGCCATGCTACTCGTCGTCAGACGTCGGCCCGGTCGACGAACTTCCTTACCAGTTCGAGAAATTGAGCGGGCTGTTCGAGGTGGGGGTGGTGGCTGGAAGCCTCCAGGACGGCCCGCTCGGCGTTCGGCAGTCCGGCGTACAGTTCGTCCGCGGCCGCCGGGGTGACCTCGTCCCGGCGCCCCGAGACGACCAGGACGGGGGAGCGCACCAGGTGCAGCCGCTCGCGGATGTCCCAGTCGCGGAGGCTGCCCGTCATGGTGAACTCGCTCGGGCCCATCATGGCCAGGCACACCGTGGGATCCGCCCGCATCGCCGCCACCGAGCGCAGCAGGCACTCCGGCGCCGGGCGGGCCAGGATGACGTGCCGACGGTAGAACTCCAGCATCGCCTCCTGGAAGGCGGCCGAGTCCGTGGTACCGGCCGCCTCGTGCTGCTCGATCACGGAACGCGCCTTCTCGGGCAGGGCGTCCACGAGTGCGCGCACCTCGGTGATGTACGTCCGCGAGGCGGCGTACGCCCCGACCGTGGTCAGCGAGCGCAGCCCGGGGGGTCGGGTGACCGCCAGCTCCAGGCCCAACATCCCGCCCCAGGAGTGCCCCAGCAGGTGGAAGCCGTCCTCGATCCCCAACCGGGCCAGCAGCAGGCGGAGTTCCTCCAGGTAGAGGTCCACCGTCCAGTGCTCGGCGGGGGCGTCGGGACGGTGACCGGAGCGGCCGGCGCCGTACTGGTCGTACAGCACGCAGGGCCGGCCGCCGCCGACCGGTCCGGACAGCGCCTCCGCGAGCGGCAGCAGGTAGTCGTGGGGCAGGCCCGGCCCGCCGTGGACCAGGACCACCGGCGGGCGTCCGCCGTCGAGGTCGCCGAGGATCCGGTACCAGGTCCGCCGCCCGTGCCACTCCATCGTGGCCTCGAAGTCGGTCATCGTGCCTCCTGTCGTCGGGCGCGCCCACGGGGCGGGCGGCCGCCCGGACGAGTCTGGAACGGTCCCCTGACCGGGGCCTGACGGCTGTTTGACGGTGTGCGCGCCGGGGCGGGCCCGGGGTGACGGCCGGAACGGTCAAACAGCCGTCAGGGCCCGGTCAGCCCGGAGCCGCACACTGGTCGGCGACCCCATCGGACGAACGTGGAGGGCACACCGTGAGTGACGACAAGGCGCAGCAGGCGGCGCGGATCGCGGGGGCGATCCGGCAGGTCCTCGGGGATTCGCTGGGGTACCTGTACCCGGCGGCGCTGCGGGTGGCGGTGCGGGCGGGGATCCCGGACCGGTTGGTGGCCGGGCCGCGTACGGCCGAGGAGTTGGCGGCGGAGGCGGGGCTGCACGGTCCGTTCCTGTACCGGGTGCTGCGCTTCCTGGCCACCCGGGGGGTGTTCCGGGAGGACGGCGCCGGTGCCTTCCACCTGACCCCGGCCGCCCAGGTGCTGCGTTCCGACGTCCCGTACTCGGTGCGCAGCACCGCGCTGCTGCTGACCGACGAGATGTACTGGAAGTCCGCCGGGCGGCTGGAGGACACCGTCCGCGAGGGCACCACCGTGTTCAACGAGATCTTCGGCGCCCCGCTCTTCGACTACCTCAACACCCACGAGGAGAGCGCCCGGACCTTCCACACCGGCATCGCCGACCTCTCGACGATCGAACAGGGCCGGGTGGCCGAGAGCTACGAGTTCCCCGCGCAGGGCACGGTCGTCGACGTGGGCGGCGGCCCCGGTGGCTTCCTGCGCACCATCCTCACCAAGAACCCCGGCCTGCGCGGCGTCCTGTACGAGCAGGCCCCGGTGCTGGAGCAGCACATCCTGGACGCCCCGGAGACGGCCGGCCGGTGGGAGACCGCAGAGGGCGACTTCTTCGAGTCCACCGCGACCGGCGGCGACTTCTACGTGCTCAAGCGGGTCCTGCACGACTGGTCGGACGACGACTGCCTGCGCATCCTACGGGCCTGCCGCCGGGCGATGAGCGGCGACGCCAAACTGCTGATCGTCGACTGCGTCGTCCCGCCCGGCAACGACCCCGACCCCGGCAAGCTGTACGACATCGCCATGATGACGATCTTCGACGGCATGGAGCGTACCGAGGCCGAGTTCGACGCGCTGCTCACCGCGACGGGCTTCAAGCTCGCCAGGATCATCCCGACCAACGGGCCGGTCTCCATCGTCGAAGCCGTCCTGGCCTGACATGGGCGACCGCACTCGACGAACCCGGAGGACACACCGTGAGTGACGACCGGTCGGAGCAGCCAGGACAGGCGGAACAAGCGCAGCAGGCGGCGCGGATCGCGGGGGCGATCCGGCAGGTCCTCGGGGATTCGCTGGGGTACCTGTACCCGGCGGCGCTGCGGGTGGCGGTGCGGGCGGGGATCCCGGACCGGTTGGTGGCCGGGCCGCGTACGGCCGAGGAGTTGGCGGCGGAGGCGGGGCTGCACGGTCCGTTCCTGTACCGGGTGCTGCGCTTCCTGGCCACCCGGGGGGTGTTCCGGGAGGACGGCGCCGGTGCCTTCCACCTGACCCCGGCCGCCCAGGTGCTGCGTTCCGACGTCCCGTACTCGGTCCGCAGCCCCGCGCTGCTGTTCACCGACGAGATGTACTGGAAGTCCGCCGAACGGCTGGAGGACACCGTCCGCGAGGGCACCACCGTCTTCGACGACATCTTCGGCATCCCGCTGTTCGACCGCGTCGACGGCGACGGCGCCCCCGCCGAACTGTTCTCCGCGGCGCTGGACAGCCTGTCCGCCACGGAGGAGTCCTCGATCGCCGACAGCTACGGGTTCCCGGCCTCGGGCACCGTCATCGACCTCGCGGGCGGCACCGGCGGCTTCCTGCGGACCGTCCTGGCCAAGAACCCGAAGCTCCGCGGCATCCTGTTCGAGCGCGCCGCCGTGCTGCGCCGCCACCGGCTCGACGACCCGGCGGTCGCCGGCCGGTGGGAGACGACGACCGGCGACCTCTACGAGTCCGTACCGCCCGGCGGGGACGTCTACGTGCTCAAGCGCATCATCCACGACAAGTCCCGCGCCGACTGCCTGCGCATCCTGGGCAACTGCCGCAAGGCCATGGGCGACGACTCGCGATTGCTGATCGTCGACGCGGTGGTCCCCCGGGAGGACGTGCCGCCGGGGGCGGTGCTCTCCGACGTCCTGATGCTGACCGTGTTCGAGGGCAAGGAACGCACCGAGGACGAGTTCGCGTCACTTCTCGAAGAGGCCGGGCTGAGGCTCTTGCGCGTGCACCCGACTCCCGGGAGCCTGTCGATCACCGAAGCTGCCATCGGCTGACCGTCCAACCCTACGGAGGCACCGGATGACCCCCCTACCGCGGATCGTCGTCGATCGCGGGCACGTGCAGCCCGGCTACGCCCACTACGACGACCTGGACCTCATGGGGTTCGTGCACAACTGCCGGTACCCGGTGATGGTCGAGCGGGCGCTCACCGGCTTCTGGTCGGAGAACGGCTTCACCTACACCGACGGGAAGTACAGCCAGCCGGACATCTTCCTGGCCGTCGCGGAGTTCTCCGTCCGGTACCTGGCGCCGATCCGCGGCACCGTGCCGTACGCGGTGCACTTCTGGATCAGCAAGCTGGCCGAGTCCAGCGCGGTCTACGAGTTCCGGGTGCTGTCGGAGGACGGCACGACCGTGCACGCGGAAGGGCGCCGGGTGCACATCCGGATCGACCAGGAGACCCTGCGGCCGACCCCCTGGACCCCCGCTTTCCACGAGGTGGCCGAGAAGCTGCTCTAGCCACCGCGCCACCTCCACCGAGCGACGGCCCCGGTTCCGCACCGGGGCCGTCGCTCCTTCGCGTCCGGGTGCACGGCGATCCGTCAGAAGCCTTCCGGTGGGCCCGCGGTGGCCGTCAGGCGGCGGTCAGGCCTCCGTAAGCGGTGCGGGACACACTGGCTGACGACCCGAGACGACGGAGGCTGCGATGTCCGAGGAACGCCCGACGATCGCCTACCCGGTGGTCCGCACCGACCCCGCCCGGCCGCCCGAGGAGTACGCGCGGCTGCGCCGCGAACAGCCCGTGTGCCCCATCACCCTGGCCACCGGCGACCCGGCCTACCTGGTCACCCGCTACGAGGACGTGCGCACCGTGCTGTCCGACCGCAGGTTCAGCCGGGCGCTGATGCTGGAACCGGACGCGCCGCGCTTCCAGGCCGCGGCCCCCTCGCCGGACGTCATCCTGAACATGGACCCGCCGCGGCACACCAGGGTCCGCAAGTTCGCCGCCCAGGCCTTCACCACCCGCAGGGTCGACGAGCTGCGCCCCCGGATGGAGACGGTCATCGGCGAGGTGCTGGACGAGATGGCGGCGGGGCCCCGGCCGGCCGACCTCAACGAGGCCTTCGGCCGCCCCGTCCCGCTGCGCATCGTCTGCGAGATGCTCGGCGTGCCGCTGGCGGACCAGGACCGGTTCGTCGGCTGGACCGAGCGGATGATGTCGCTACGGGACTTTCCCGCCGCGGAGGTCCGCCAGGCCTACCTGGACATGCGCGCCTACTTCTCGGACCTGGTGGACCACAAGCGCGCCGACCCCGGGGATGACCTGCTCAGTGCGCTCACCACCTTCTCCGACGCCGAAGGGCCGCTCACCCAGGCCGAGTTGGTCGGTCTGGGCACCGCCCTGCTGGTCGCCGGACACGACACCAGCGTCACCGTCTTCGCCAGTGCGGTCCTGACCCTGCTGCGCCACCCCGAACAACTGGCGGAGTTGCGGAAGGACCGTTCGCTGTGGCCGGCGGCCGTCGAGGAACTGCTCCGGCTGGACAATCCCGGCGGCGTGATCTCGCCCCGCCGGGCCGGCACCGACATCGCGCTGGGGGACGTCGTCATCCCGGCCGGTGCCGCGGTGATGCAGCACATCGGCTCGGCCTGCCGGGACGAGACGGTCTTCCGCGACCCGGAACGCTTCGACATCCACCGCACGGAGTCGACCCAGCTCTTCTTCGGGCACGGGCCGCACTTCTGCATCGGGGCGCCCCTGGCCCGGGCCGAGATGGAGATCGGGCTGCGCATGCTCTTCGAGCGCTTCCCGGACCTGGAACTGGCCGTCGACCTCCAGGCCCTGAAATGGCGGGACTTCGCGGCGCTCGGCGGCTACACGGAGTTCCCGGTCACATGGGCGTGACCGGGGCCGGGCGGCGCACGAACCCACCCGGCCCGCGCCCCGACCCGGCCGGGGCCGGACCGGCGGGGCTCCCCGGGGAGCCGGCCGGGCCCCGGCCGGACCCCCGGGCGGGAGCGAGCCTGGTCACCGGCCTGGTCGTCGCCTCGCTCGGGCTCTGGACCGCCTTCTACACGCCGGCCCAGGTGCTGCTCGCCGGCCAGTTGGAGACGATCGACCCGCAGCGCAAGGAGGCCCTGCTCGCGCTCGTCACCGGGATCGGCGCCCTCGTCGGCCTGGTGGCCACCCCGCTGGCCGGCGCCCTGTCGGACCGCACCACCTCCCGTTTCGGCCGCCGCCGCCCCTGGGTGGCCGGGGGAGCCCTGGTCGCCGCCGCCGGCCTCCTGCTGACGTCCGGCCGGTCCACGGCGGCCGGGATCGCGCTGGGTTGGGCCGTCGTCCAACTCGGGCTCAGCGCCGTCCTGGCCGGGCTGATGGCCGAGCTCCCCGACCGGGTCCCGGTGGCCCGACGGGCCCGGGTCAGCGCCTGGACGGGGGCCGCCCAACCGGTGTCGCTGCTGGCCGGCACTGCCCTGGTGACCTCGGTGGTGGACGGCGGCGCCGGCCGCTACGCGCTGGTCGCGCTGGTCCTGGTGGTCTGTACCGTGGTGTTCCTGGTCCTGGTCAGGGACGACGCACGGCTGGACCGGCGGCCGGACCGGAGGTTGAACCGGCCCTCGGACCGGCTGTCGGAGCGGTCGTCGGAGCGGCCCTCGGACCGGCTGTCGGAGCGGTCGTCGGACCGGCCGTCGCCGGGCACCGGCCTCCGTCGCTTCCTCGGCGGCTTCCGAGTCGCCTTCGCCGGCCACCCGGACTTCCGGTTCGCCTGGTCGAGCCGGTTCCTGATCCAGTCGGGCAACGCCGTCGGCACGCTCTACCTGCTGTACTTCCTGCGCGACGAGGTCCACTACGAGCAGCGCTTCCCGGGCCGCAGCGCCGAGCAGGGCCTGACGATCCTGGTGTCGCTGTACTCGCTGGGCATCGTGCTGGCCGCTTTCGCCGGCGGGGCCTACTCCGACCGGACCGGCCGCCGCCGCACCCCGGTCACGGCGGCCGGGGCGGTGATCGCCGCGGCGGCCCTGCTCCTCGCGGTGTGGCCCAGCTGGCCGGGCGCACTGGTCGCGGCCGGGCTGATGGGCCTCGGGTACGGCGTCTACGTCTCGGTCGACCAGGCCCTGATCACCCAGGTGCTGCCGAGCGCCGACGACGGGGGCAGGGACCTCGGGATCACCAACCTGGCCAACGTGCTACCCCACCTGCTGGGCCCGCTGCTCGCGGCCGCCCTGGTGAACTCCCCCGGCGGCTACCGGTCGCTGTACGCGGTCACCGCCGGCCTGACGCTCGGCGGCGGGATGCTGGTCCGCCGCGTGCGCGGCGTCCGCTGAGCCGCCCCTCGCCGTGCCGAAGTCCCCGTCTCCCCCGCAGAGAAGGATCTCGATGACCGACGAGCTGTACATCGCAGGTTGCGCCTCCTGGCTGCCGCGGGCCGTCCCGGTCGCCGAAGCGGTCGCGTCGGGAGCGTTCCCGGAGAGCGAGGCCGTCCGGACCGGAATGCAGGCGGTGCGGATCGCCGCCGAGGAGGACTCGGCGGCGGACATGGCCGCGCGCGCGGCCCGGCTCGCCCTGCGGCGCGCCGGACGCGACCCTGCCGAGATCGGGCTGCTCCTGCACGCCACCCTCTACGACCAGGGCCACGACCTCTGGGGCGCGGCCTCGTACGTCCAGGCCCTGGCGTTGGGCACCGGACCGTCGGCCTGCCCGGCCGTCGAGATCCGTCAGGTCTCCAACGGCGGCATGGCCGCCGTCGAACTCGCCGGTGCCTTCCTGCGGGCCGGCGGGTCGTCGGCCACTGCGCTGCTGACGGCCGGGGACGTCTTCTGCCCGCCCGCCTTCGACCGCTGGCGTGCAGACCCCGGGACGGTCTACGCCGACGGCGGCGCGGCCCTCGTCCTCGCGCGGAGCACCGGCTTCGCGTGCCTGCGTGCCCTGGTCACGGTCTCCGATCCGGGGCTGGAGCGCATGCACCGCGGAGACCACGCCTTCCGGCCGCCCGCCGACGGCGGCGTCCGGAGGGTGGACCTGGAGGAGTGCAAGGAGCAGTACCTCGCCCGGCACGGGATGCGGGCGACGGTGGAGCGGGCCGCGCGCGGGCAGCGCTCGGCCGTGGAGGGCGTCCTGGCGGAGGCCAAGGTCGAGCTGGCCGACATCGCCCGGTTCGTCCTGCCCCACCTCGGCCGCCGCAGGCTGGAGTCGGCGTTCTTCCGGCCCTTCGGCATCGCCCCGGAGCGGACCACCTGGCCGTGGAGCCGAGGCGTGGGCCACCTGGGCGCCGGCGACCAGTTCGCCGGACTGGCCCGGCTGGTCGAGGACCGCCAGGTGGGCCCCGGAGATCTGGTGCTGCTGCTCGGTGTCGGAGCGGGATTCACCTGGTCCGCCGCCGTGGTGGAGATCCTCGAAGTCCCGGACTGGAGCGCCCCGGAGAGGTGAGGTGCGGATGTCCCTGAGAAGCGTCGGTAGCGGCGACGACACCGAGGACGACGGCACCGAGGACGACGGCACTGGGAACGACGAGGCCCCCGTCGTGCGACCGGCCGTCGTCCTACGCGATGCGCAGGCGGCCCCTCGGGCCGATGTGTCGGCGCTCCCGCAGCGCCCACCGGGCCAGCTCCCGGCGAGCTTCGGCCAGCTGTTCCAGCAGATCGGCGCCGAACTCGCGATCGGCCTGACCCTCCGCCGTGGGGGTCGCCCCCGGGGCGGGCGGGGCGGGGGCGAGGGTGGGGTGGGTCAGGGGGTGTAGCCGGCCCGGCCGTTGGTGACGGTGGCGTCCGCCGGCGTCGCGCTCAGAGGGTGCCGGTGATGAAGACGTCGAGGGCCTGGGTCACGACGTCGATCGGGTTCGCGAACGCCCTGCTCTGATCGACGGTGCCGGCGAAGTGCATGCCGACCGGGTTGCGGTTGTCGTCGTCGGTCCAGACGATCGCCCCGGAGTCCCCGAGCGCGGCGAACGGCCCGAGGTTTCCGGTGATCGCGAGGGAGCCGGAGAAGAAGGCGGAGTTGCCTCCCGGGTAGTCGGCCCAGTGCGAGGCACCCACCTCCTGGACGGTGCCCGCGGTCACCTCCGTCGTCCGCCCGCTCTTGCCGACCGCCAGGCCGACCGTCGCGGCCGCGGTCGTGGAGCTGATCGCGAGTTCGAACGTCCCGCCCGGCCCCCGGGCCAGGACGTTGCGGCTGACCTTGGCCGGGTCCGCCCATGCCGTCGCGCAGTCCACGAGGTTGACGGGCCCGCCGAAGGTCACCGGGACGAAGCGTTCCAGCACGGCGATCAGGTCGTCCGGGCAGACCCCGAAGTCGCCGGTGGCGGGCTGGTCGACGCAGTCCCCGAGCTGCCCCAGGTTGCTGTTCGCGAGGACGTGGTTGCAGCTGAGGATGAGCGTCCGCTGGTCGCGCGGGGACGACCGGCCGGTGGTCAGGCAGCCCAGCGTGCCGAAGCCGAAGCCGAGGGCGTTGGGGTTGCCGAGCACCGACGCGCCGCCCGGCGCCGGACGCTGCCGCAGCTCGAAGGTGTGAGCCTCGATCGGCCCGGTCACGACCGGGACCACGACCACTCCGGGTGACGCGGCGGCGCCGACGCCCATGCGCTCGACGAGCACCGCCCTGACGTCCTCGGCCGTCCTCGGCCTGGCCAGGTAGACCGTCAGCGTCGGCCGCCCCGGCCCCACGGCAGTGCCGGCCGGGCCGCGCTCCGGCGGTGCGGACCTGCCGATGCCGATCCCCTGGATGTTGGTCAGCTCGGTGACGTCGTCCGCGGAGCGGGCTCCGCTGCGCTCGTCACCCTGCCCGCTCAGGATGCCCTCGATCGCGGCCCGCGCCTCCAGCAGCTCCGGCGGGAGCTCGGCGGGGTCGAAGCCGGGGACCTCGGGCAGGCCGTTCGGCGGTCGCAGTTCGACGCCCTCGCCGGACCGTGCGAAGTCCTCGGGCGGTGGCTGAATGGGCCCTGACATGGGAAGAGCTCCTCACGGATTCCAGGTCGCCAGGAATCCGGATGGCCGTCATCACTACGACCATGCTCCCATCCCGGCAACTCGTCCGCCTCCGCACGGGTGTGCTCCCGGATGGCGTCGGGGCGGGCCGAGGCGCGTCGGCGGCCGCCGGTACACGGCTGATACACGACTGCGCGCCGGTGGAAGTCCCGCTCCGACCGGGCGGAAGCGCCGGTCGCGGAGGCTGTGGGCACACCCGGTGGCCGTCGGCGGCACCGGGGCCCGTGTCCCTCTGCTCCGGGAGGCAGCCGTCGTGTCCGTCGTTTCGAAAGTCCGCACGAACCATGAAGGCCGAGACGGTCGTGCCGGGTCCGGCCGGGGCCGGGTGCCCCGCCGCGGGGTGCTGTGGGCGCTCGCCGGGGTGCTGGTCGCCGGTGCCGGCGGGGGTGCGCTGGCCGCCCTGCCCGACGGCGGCCCGGGCGCGGGCCCCGGTGCGGGCGGGGACGCCAGGGCGGACGGGGCGTTGGTGCTCCCGGCGCCCGAGGCCGTCGCCGACCTCGACCTCCCGTGGCCGACGGACGGGCAGGCGGCCGTCGCCGTGGCGAAGGCCGGCGTCCTCGGGGTCAAGGGGCCGCAGCAGCAGCCGGTGCCGATCGCGAGCGTCACCAAGGTGATGACGGCGTACGTCGTCCTGCGGGACCACCCGCTCAAGGACGGCGAGGACGGGCCGACGATCACGGTCGACGCGCAGGCCGCGGCCGAGTCGGTCTCGGCGAGCGAGTCCACGGCTCCCGTCACCGAGGGGCAGCGGCTCACCCAGCGCAAGCTGCTGGAGGTGATGCTGCTCCCGTCCGCCAACAACGTGGCCCGGCTGCTGGCCCGTTGGGACGCGGGCAGCCAGGAGGCGTTCGTGAACCGGATGAACGCGGAGGCGGCCCGGCTGGGGATGACCGGCACGACCTACACCGGGGCCAGCGGCTTCGAGGCCACGACCGTGTCCACCGCCGCCGACCAGCTCAAGCTGGCCCGCGAGGCGATGAAGGAGCCGGCGCTGCGGGCCACCGTGGCCCTGCGCAGCACCACGCTCCCGGGGCGGGCCGAACCACTGCGGAACACCAACACGCTGCTCGACCGCCCCGGGGTGGTCGGCTTGAAGACCGGGTCGAGCACACCGGCGGGCGGCAACCTGATGTGGGCCCTGGAGGTCCCGGACGGCAAGGGCGGCTCGGGTCGCCGGCTCGTCTACGGGGTGGTGCTCGGGCAGCGCGCGGGCACCACGCCCACCGAGGGCCTGCGGGCGGCGCTGGAGAACAGCGGCCGGCTCGTCGACGCCCTGCGGCAGAAGCTGCCGGGCGCCCTGGCGGCGCTCGACGGCGGTCAGCGGGAGTGGGCGTGAGCGCGGGCAGCGGGGCGGCTCCGGTGGTGCCGGCGGCGGCCTCCAGGACCGGCTGCCGTCGTCCGGTCCACCGTCCGGCGCGGCAGGCGCGGCAGCGACGGCCGCGCGGGCGGCTGATCGTCGTGGCGGCCGTGCTCTGCGCCGCCCTGATGGCCCTGAACGCCCAACTGCCCAACGGCGTCGGCCATCTCGGCAGCCTCTGGCAGACGGTGCTGCCCTGGTCGGGCGCGGCCGTCGCGCCGCTGCTGCTCCTGGCGGCGGCCCGGCGGTCCGTCCTGGCGGCGGCCGCCGTCCTCGTCCCCGCCCTCGTCTGGACCGTGCTCTTCGCTCCCGCCCTCGTCGACAAGCGCGCCGGCGGCGGGGACCTCACGGTGGTCAGCCACAACGTCAACGAGGAGAACCCCGACCCGCGCCGGACGGCCCGCGCGCTGGCCGGCTCGGGCGCCGACGTCGTGGCGGTGGAGGAGCTGGCGAGCCGGGCGCAGGAGACCTACCGGCACGAACTGGCCGCCGCCTACCCCTACTCCGAGGTGCGGGGCGGCGTCGGGCTGTGGAGCAAGTACCCGCTGGAGGCGGTGGAGCCGGTGGAGATCATGCCCTGGACCAGGGCGCTGCGCGCCACCGTCCGGACCCCGAAGGGGCCGGTGGCCGTCTACGCGGCGCACCTCGCCTCGGTCCGGGTGCACCCGGTCGCCGGTTTCACCACGGCCCGCCGCAACGAGGCGGCCGCCAGGCTGGCCGAGGCCGTACGGGCCGAACGGCTCCCGCGGGTCGTCGTCCTGGGGGACTTCAACGGCTCGGTCGACGACTCCGCGCTGGACGCGCTCACCGGGCCGCTGCGGTCGGCCCAGCAGGAGGCGGGTGACGGCTTCGGCTTCACCTGGCCGGCGTCGTTCCCGGTGGTCCGGATCGACCAGATCCTGGTGAAGGGCATCACCCCGCGCTCGGCGTGGACCCTGCCCGACACCGGCAGCGACCACCTGCCGGTCGCCGCGACCCTGCGGCTGTGACCGGCCGCCGCCCGACCCCCGGCAAGCCGTCCGGCCGCCGCCCCCGGGCCGCCCCGGGCATCCTCGGCGCCGCACCCCGTCCGGCTACGATCGGTGACCAGTGAGCTCGAACGAGCGCGAATCCCCAGGCCACGACACGGGAGAACTCTTGTCCGGAACCCGCGTACCCGACCCGGTCAGCGTGCTGGTCGTCGAAGACGACGCGGTCATCCGCCGCTCGGTCCAGCTGGCCCTGGAGCGCTACGGGTACCAGGTCGAGGTCACCGGGGACGGGCTCGACGGCCTGGAGGCCTTCCGGGCCGGGGCGCACGACGTGCTGATCCTGGACGTGATGCTGCCCGGCCTCGACGGCATCGGCCTGTGCCGGCGGATCCGCGAGGAGGGCCTCACCCCGATCCTGATGATGTCCGCCCGCGGCGACGCGCTCGACGTCGTGGCCGGACTGGAGGCCGGCGCCGACGACTACGTGGTCAAGCCCGTGGACATCCCCGTCCTGGTCGCCCGCATCCGCTCCCTGCTGCGCCGCGCCACCTTCCACCGGGAGCCGGCCGCAGAGCGCGCCCAGGAGCCCGCGCCGGAGCGCCCGCAGGACACGCGGCCCGGGCCGGACCTCCTCGTCTTCGGCGACCTGACCATCGACCTGCGCGGCCTGGACGTCCGGCTGGACGGCCGGGCCGTCCCCCTCACGCCCACCGAACTGCGCCTGCTGCTGGCCTTCGCCGAGAACCCCGGTGCGGTCCTGGACCGCCGCCGCCTGCTGCGCGACGTCTGGGACTACGGCTGGGAGGGCGACACCCGGGTCGTCGACCTCTGCGTGGTGCGGCTGCGCAAGAAGATCGGCGCCGACCGCATCGAGACCGTCCGGGGCTTCGGCTACAAGCTCGTCCGGAGCTGACCGGATGACCGAGCGAACCCGCGACCCGCGCCGCCGTGAGCCGCGAACCCCCGACCCGCGCCGCCGCCGCCGCGACCTGTGGCGCCTCAACCCGCGCTCCCTGCGCTGGAAGATCGCCGCCCTGGTCGCGCTCGCCTGCTGCACGGTCGCCGCGACGATCGGCCTGCTCGTCCACCGGGCGACCGCGGAGCGCGGCGACCGGACCGGACGCGACCGCGCGATCGCCCAACTGAGCTCCGCCGAGAAGGAGTTCACCCGCACCGGCCGCCGCCCCGACCCCGCCGACCTCCAGCCCCCGGCCGACCTGCCCGGGCCGCTGGCGCACGCCGTCGCGAACCTGCGGACACCGGGGGAGTACGCCCTCTGGTACGACGTCAAAGCGCCCAACTGGTACTGGATGTGGGCGGCCGTACCCGTCGGCGACAACCAAGTCCTCACCGTCCGCACCGACATGAGCGCCGAGGTGCGCAACCTCCAGCTGCTGGACCGGAACATGGTCAAGGCCGCCCTCGTCGCCCTGGCCGTGATCGTGCCCGTCACCGCGCTCGCGGCCGAGCAGATGAACCGGCGGCTGCGCCACGGCTCCCGGACGGCCCGCCGGATCGCCGACGGCGAGCTCGACGCCCGGATCGGCCGGCGGGGCCGCGCCCGCGACGAGATCACCGAGATGTCGGCGGCCGTGGACGAGATGGCCGGGACCCTGCAAGGGCGGCTGGCCGCGGAGAAGCGCTTCACCGCCGACGTCGCCCACGAGCTGCGCACCCCGCTGATGGGCCTGGTCACGGCGGCCGGACTGCTGCCCGAGGACGACGAGGCGGCCGATCTGGTCCGTACCCAGGTCCGCACCCTGCGCGGCCTGGTCGAGGACCTGCTGGAGGTCTCCCGGCTCGATGCCGGGGCCGAGCGGGCCAGGCTCGACGAGGTCCCCCTCGGCGACCTCGTCGCCCACGCGATCGGGCAGGCGGGCGGCGACACCCGGTTCCGGCCGGCGGCCCCCGCCGTCGTCCGCACCGACCCGCGCCGGGTGGAGCGCATCGTCACCAACCTGGTGGCCAACGCCCACCGGCACGGCGCCGCCCCCGTCGAGGTCGCCGTCACGGGCAGCCGCATCACGGTGCGCGACCACGGCCCCGGTTTCCCGGCCGACCTCCTCGCCCACGGGCCGCAGCGCTTCCGCACCGGCGCCGCCGAACGCGGCCAGGGCCACGGCCTCGGCCTCACCATCGCCGTCGGCCAGGCCGCCGTCCTCGGCGCCCGCCTGACCTTCACCAACGCCCCGGACGGCGGAGCCCTCGCCACCCTCGACCTCGCCACCCTCGACCTCGGCCACCCGGAGGGTCCGGACGTCCCGGAGGAGCGGGAACGGCCGGACAGCGTCTGAGGAGGTAAGGCCGGCTGCCAGGCCGCGTCGCCGAGGTGCGACAGCTCGTACGAGAAGATCGCCGCCTGGGTGCGGTGGTCGAGTTGCAGCTTCGTGAGCAGCCGGGACATGTACGTCCGCACCGAGGAGGCCGTGACGTCCACGGCGATCCCGGCGGGCAGGGCACGGGCATCGGCCTGGGCGAGGGCCAGCGCGGGGAGGTCCACCGGCTGCTCGCGGCCGGGGCGGTGGGCGTCGACGCGGGCGAGCAGCAGCAGGTCGTCGACGAGGTCCTGGAGCTGCTCGGTGTCCTTGAGCGCCTCGGCGGCCGTCCCGGGCCAGTCGACGCCTGTCGGAGACCTCCCGGCGCAGGGCCTCCACCGGGGCCGGCACCCGCCCCAGCGCGCTCCAGGAGGAAGCCGCCGGCAGCCGCCGGGTGATCCGGCCTTCACCGGGCGGTCCCGGACCCCGCCCGCTCCCGGGCCCTCCTCACAGCCCGGACCAGGGGCGGTGCGGGGCCCGTAACGCGACCGAAGCGATCACCGTCGCCGGTTGCAACACCCGGTTCCTACGGTGACTTCCGGCCGGAGTACGGTATCCGGCTGCTGGTTGCCGGCGGACGCGACCGGCGGTGCCACGGCACTCGTACGGGTGAGGGGGGCAACGATGGCGGGGACGGACAGCAGCCGGGTGCGGACGGTCTGCTCGTACTGCGGGGTCGGCTGCGGGATCGTGCTGGACCTGGAGCAGGACGCGGGCGGCCGCCGGACCGTCGCGAAGGTGTCCGGTGACAAGGCGCACCCCGCCAACGGCGGCCGGTTGTGCACCAAGGGCGCGACGCACGCCGACCTGCTCGCCGCGCCCGGGCGGCTGGAGACGGCCCTGATGCGCACCGCCCGCGGCCGGCCGCGGGAGCCCGTCGACGTGGAAGCGGCGGTGGCGGCGGTGGCCGACGGGCTGCGGGCGGTCCTGGACGAGCACGGCCCCGACGCGCTGTCGTTCTACGTCTCCGGGCAGATGAGCCTGGAGGCCCAGTACCTGGCGAACAAGCTGGCCAAGGGGTTCGTCCGGACCACCGGGATCGAGTCCAACTCCCGCCTGTGCATGGCCAGTGCGGGCAGCGGCTACAAGCTCTCGCTCGGCGCGGACGCCCCGCCCGGCTCGTACGCCGATTTCGACAGCGCGAACGCGTTCCTCGTCATCGGCGCCAACATGGCGGACTGCCACCCGATCCTCTTCCTGCGGATGGCGGACCGGATCAGGTCCGCCGGTGCGAAGCTCATCGTCGTCGACCCGCGCCGCAACGCCACCGCCGACCGGGCCGACCTCTTCCTGCAGATCAGGCCCGGCACCGACCTCGCCCTGCTGAACGGCCTGTTGCACCTGCTGGTCGAGAACGGGCACACCGACGAGGAGTTCATCGCCGAGCACACCGACGGCTGGGACGGCATGCCGGGTTTCCTGGCCGACTACCCGCCGGCCACCGTCGCCGGGATCACCGGCATCCCGGAGGAGGACATCCGTACCGCCGCCCGGTGGATCGGCGAGGCCGGCGACTGGATGAGCTGCTGGACCATGGGCCTCAACCAGTCCACCCACGGCACCTGGAACACCAACGCCCTGGTCAACCTGCACCTGGCCACCGGCGCGATCTGCCGACCGGGAGCCGGCCCGCTCTCCCTGACCGGCCAGCCCAACGCCATGGGCGGCCGCGAGATGGGGTACATGGGGCCCGGCCTGCCCGGCCAGCGCTCCGTCCTCGTCGAGGCCGACCGCGCCTTCGTCGAGGACCTCTGGGGCATCACGGCGGGCACGCTGCGTGCCGAGACCGGGCGCGGCACGGTGGAGATGTTCGAGCGGATGGCCGCCGGCGAGATCAGGGCCTGCTGGATCATCTGCACCAACCCGGTCGCCTCGGTGGCCAACCGCAGGACCGTCATCGCCGGCCTGGAGGCCGCCGAACTCGTCATCACCCAGGACGTCTTCGCCGAGACCGAGACCAACGCGTACGCGGACGTGATCCTGCCCGGCACGCTGTGGGCGGAGTCCGACGGCGTGATGATCAACTCCGAACGCGGCCTGACCCTCGTGCCCGGCGTCGTCACCCCACCCGGCCAGGCCACCGCGGACTGGCAGCTGATCGCCCGCGTCGCCTGCGCGATGGGCTTCGCCGACGCCTTCACCTACGCGAACTCCGAAGAGGTCTTCGAGGAGATCAAACAGGCCTGGAACCCGAACACCGGATGGGACGTGAGGGGCGTCACCTACGAGCGGCTGCGCCGGACGCCGGTGCAGTGGCCCGCCGCACCGGGCGGGCCCGACCGCAACCCGATCCGCTACCTCAACGACGGGATCAGCCAGGCCCTCCTGGAACGGGAGGACGGCACCCGGCCGAGACTGAACTTCCCGACCGCGAACGGCCGCGCGCAGTTCTTCCCCCGACCGCACCTGCCGGCCGCCGAACTCCCCGACGACGACTACCCGTTCGTCCTCAACACCGGCCGGTTGCCACACCAGTGGCACACCCTCACCAAGACCGGCAAGGTCGCCAGGCTGAACAGGCTCGATCCGGGCCCGTTCGTCGAGATCCACCCCGAGGACGCCGCCGCGCTGGACGCCCGGGACGGGGACCGCATCGAGATCGCCTCCCGCCGCGGCCGGGCGGTGCTGCCCGCCGTCGTCACCGACCGCGTCCGTCCGGGCAACTGCTTCGCCCCGTTCCACTGGAACGACCTCTTCGGCGAGTACCTCGCCGTCAACGCCGTCACCAACGATGCCGTCGACCCGGTGTCCTTCCAGCCGGAGTTGAAGGCCTGCGCGGTGTCGATGCGGGTGGTTGCCGCTCCTGTTGCCGTTCCTGCTGCTCCTGTTGCTGCCCCGGCTCCGGTGGCGACCGGCAGCCCGTCCGCTGCCGTGCCGGCCCTCGCCGCGCTGCTCGGAATCGGCGACCTCACCCCGCCCGCCCTCACCGAACCGGAGCGCCGCTACCTGTCCGGCTACCTGTCCGGAATCGAACTCGCCCCGCCCGGCGGGGTTCCGGTGCTTCCCGCGGACGCCCCCCTCGGCCCGGCGACGGCACAGTGGGTCAACGGTCTGACGGCCGGGATGTTCTCGCGGACCACCGCCCCGGTCGTGCCCGTCCCCGGGCCTGCCGCGCCGGTCCCCGAGACGTCCGTGCCCGTCCCCGGCACGACCGCCGATCCGGCCCGGAGCCTCCTCGTCCTGTGGGCCTCGCAGACCGGCACCGCCGAGGAGTACGCCGCCACCGCCACCGCCGCCCTGGCCGAGGCCGGCCGCACCCCGGCCCTTCATGCCATGGCCGACGCCACTCCCCGGCAACTCACCTCCGACACGGACCTGCTGATCATCACCAGCACGTTCGGCGACGGCGACGCCCCGGACAACGGCGCCCGCTTCTGGCAGGACCTCGTCGCTCCGGGCGCTCCGCGCCTGGAGGGCGTGCGGTACTCCGTGCTGGCGTTCGGCGACTCCAGCTACGCCGACTTCTGCGGCCACGGTCGCCGACTGGACGAGCGCCTCGCCGAACTCGGGGCCACCCGCCTGCACCCGCGTACCGACTGCGAACCCGACGACGACGAGCCCGCCTCGCACTGGCTCGACGAGGTCACCGCCGCTCTCGCCAGGGCGGGCGCCGCGGTGGGGCCCGGTGGGGGAGTCCCGGCCGAGGTGGTGCCGACCGCCGCGCTCCCCTCCTTCGGCCCGGCCGTACCCGTCACGTACTCGAAGTCCGCCCCCTTCGCGACCCTCCTGATCGGCAATCGGGTGCTGAGCCGGTCCGGATCGCGGAAGGAGGTACGGCAGTTCGCCTTCGACACCCGCGGCGGTGAACTCGCCTACGAGGCCGGTGACGCTCTCGGCGTCTGGCCCTCGAACGGGTCCGCGCTCGTCTCCGAGTGGCTGGCCCTCACCGGTCTCGATCCCGAGGAGACCGTCCAGCTGCCCGGCGACGCAGGGATCCCCCTGGGCGAGGCCCTGCGGACCCGACTCGACATCACCCGCCTCACCCCGGACCTGCTCGGGTTCGTCGCCGAGCGGACGGGGGACCGCCGGCTCAGGCGGCTGCTGCGGCCCGGCAACACGGGCGAACTGGCCAAGTGGAGCTGGAGCCGGCAGGCCGCCGACGTCATCGGAGAGTTTCCCGTCAAGGCTTCCGCCGCGGAGTGGGCGGGCGTGCTCAAGCGGCTCCAGCCCCGGCTGTACTCGATATCCTCCAGCCCGCTGGTGCACCCGGGCGAAGTCCACCTCACGGTGTCCGTCGTCCGCTACACCAACGACCTCGGCCGTGATCGCGCGGGCGTCTGCTCCACCTACCTCGCGGACTGCGCCGACGACGGCCCGGTCCAGGTCTTCGTCCAGCCTTCCCGCCACTTCCGACCGCCCACGGCCCCCACCACCCCGATGATCATGGTGGGCCCGGGGACCGGCGTCGCGCCGTTCATCGGGTTCCTGGAGGACCGGCGCGCCCGCGGCCACACCGGACCGAACTGGCTGTTCTTCGGCGAGCAGCGCGAAGCCACCGACTTCTACTACCGGGAGGAGTTGGAGGCGTACCGGGCCTCCGGTCACCTGGACCGCCTCGACGTCGCGTTCTCGCGCGACCAGCGCAACAAGGTCTACGTCCAGGACCGGATGCGCGAGCACGGCGCGCGCCTGTGGCGCTGGCTCCAGGAGGGCGCCCACTTCTACGTGTGCGGCGACGCCGGCCGCATGGCCAAGGACGTCGACGGAGCCCTGCGGGAGATCGTCGTGGCCCACGGCGGCATGGACGAGGAGACGGCCGCCGCGTACGTCCGTCAACTCGCGAGCGACAAGCGCTATGTCCGTGACGTCTACTGATCCCGCCGCGCCGGCCGTGCGGACCCGCCTCGGGCAGTGGGCCTGACGGCGCCTCCCGGAGCCGCCGTCAGGCCTCGCCCAGCACCTCCACCAGCGCGGTCAGGAACTCCTCCAGCCGCTCCAACTGCACGCTGTGCCCGGCCCCTTCGACGGCGACCTCGCGCACCCGCCCGCCCGCGGCGGCGTAGCGGTCCAGGACGGCGCGGGTCTGCGCCACCATCGGCTGAGCCGGGCAGGTGTCGGCGCCGGGCCAGCCCGGGACGGCGCCGATCGCCCCCAGGTGGGCCAGGTCGAAGAGCGAGGTGTCGGAGACGATCACGTCGGCGGTGCCGCGGATCCACAGGACCGGCGGCTTCGGTTCGACCGACTCCAGGTCGTCGATCCGGAAGTGGGTCGGCGCCATCGAGTTGAGCACCCCGCGGTCGCCGGGCCGGAAGCCCGGCCAGGCCCCGCTCGGACGGCTGTCGCCCGGGTAGTGGTCCTCGCCGGTCCGGGTGGTCAGCATCGCCGCCAGGTAGCGGGCCGGGTCCGGCAGCGGCTCGCTGACGTAGGCGGTGTTCAGCACGGAGAGCGGCGCGAACGGCGACCCGGAGCCCGTTTCGCCCTCGCCCAGCAGCCGGACGAACTCGGGGGCCGCGCCGCCGGCGCCCGAGCCCGCCCCGTCGGGGGAGTTGAGCCGCCCGTCCGCCCCGTGGGTGCCGCCGAACCCGTAGGGGGAGACGGGATTGACCAGGGTGAGCGTACGGACCAGCTCCGGGTGGTCGCGCAGCAGTTGCAGCGCCACGCCGCCGCCCATGCTCCAGCCGACCAGGTGGACCGGGCCGAGGACCAGCGCCCGGAGGTAGGACAGCAGGTCCTCGCTGTGGTCGCGCAGGCCCCGGGTGGCGTCCACCGGCAACGGCTCGGTGCCGCCGAAGCCGCGCAGGTCGGGTGCCAGCGGGCGGTAGCGGTCGGGGAGCGCGGTCATGGTCGGGTGCCAGAAGGCGCCGGAGGAGACGTTCCCGTGCACCAGGACCACGGGTTCCCCGGTGCGGCCCTCGATCTCGGCGTGGTGCACGGTGAGCCGGTCGGTGGTGACCAGCCGCTCGGTGACCAGTCGGTCGGTGGTCGGTCGCTCGATGGTCGGTTGCTCGATGGTCGGTCGCTCGGTGGTCATCCGGATCGTCCTCAGTTCAGCCAGCCGGCGACCTGCGCGCCCGCGGCGCCGTCCCAGCCGAGTTGCAGGTGGTTGGCGAGGGGGATCAGCGCGGTGCCGCCGACGGTGCCGAAGCCGGTGGTGTCCAGCGCGCTGGACACGAACACCACGCCGTCGCTGGGCCCCCGGTTCTCGTTGAAGATCCCGACGATGCTCGGCGTGCCGCCGGCCAGGAGGTACGCCGTCACCGAGGAGGGCACTCCGGCCCGGTGCAGCGGGGCGATCAGCGAGCCGGCGTCGATCGCGGCCTGGATGCCGCCGCCGTCGGTGTAGAAGCCCTGCCCGCCGTAGTAGGTGGTGTACCAGTCCTGTTGGGTCTGGTCGACACCGAACACCGAGTCCCAGCGTGCCAGCATCTGCCGCTGCCCCGGGTAGTCGTCGTAGCCGCCCGTCGCTGTGAAGGAGAACTCCGGGTGCGCGGTGTAGGTGCCGTAGCAGGTCATGCGCAGGTGCGGGGACGGGGCGTTGACCGCGCCGCCGCACTGCGGCCAGATCGAGAAGTCGTGCGCCCACCCGTGCGCGAACGGGTAGTCGTAGCCGCCGTTCGGGCCGCCGAGGGTGATCAGCTTGCGCACGTCGCCCGCGTACGGGCGGCCCCAGGAGGGCTTCACCGAGGAGACGTAGGCCCGCGCGGACATCTCGCCCTTGCTCCAGCCCACCACGTCGACCTGCGGGACGCCCAGTTTGGCGCGGATCAGCGCGACGGCGTCGCCGACCTCCTGGGCCTGCATCAGGTTGTCGCCCTGCTTGTGGGCGAACCCGATCGCGAACACCCGGTAGCCCCGCCCGGCGAGGTTCTGCATCAGCCCGGTGTTCGGGCAGGAGGCGGAGCCGCAGCCGTACCCGCCGGACTCGCCGGGGTTGGCCCAGGCCCGGTCCGGGTTGTCGTTGGCGCCGTGCACCAGCAGCACCGGGACCGGGTGCGCGCCGGTGTTCCAGCCGGGGGCCGAGTAGAGCAGGAAGCGGCCGGAGTAGGGCTGCTTGACGCCGCCGAAGAAGGTCAGCCGCTGCCCGTCCTGGTCGCCGCGGCCGTCCGGCGGGTACTGCTCCTGCCGGAAGCCGGCGGTGGTGTCGAGGTAGCGCTCCACGCGGTCCCAGCCGTTGGCGACGGTGCCGTAGGTCGCCTCCAGGGTCAGGTTGGCGGGCACCGCTGCTGCCCGCCCCGCCGGGGCGACCACCCCCACCAGCGCCAGCACGGTCGCGAGCAGCCAACCCGCGCCTCTGCGCCTACCACTGCTTCTCCCCGAGCCGTGTTCCATGCCGCGTCCACTCCTCCGCATCGCGCCGCCGGTTCGCGACACCCTACGAACGCCGGAGTGCCCCTCCCTATGGCGGCGAGCCATACCCCGGCCACCCCGCTGTGGTCGCCGACCACATGGTCAGGACGCGAACCCGGGCGACCCGCCACGACGACACCCGGGCCTCGCGCCGACCGGGTCCTCTGGTGTTCCGCCGCCCCGCCGGTAACATGAGTACCCCTCACGTTTCCATCGCGTTCGCGCCAGGAGGCTGTCATGCCGGACCGCTACGACCTGCCGGCGGGGTTCCGCTGGGGTGCCGCCACCGCCGCCTACCAGATCGAGGGGGCGGTGACGGAGGACGGCCGCGGCCCGTCCGTCTGGGACACCTTCACCGCCCGCCCCGGGGCCGTCCGCGACGGCCACACCGGCGCGGTCGCCTGCGACCACTACCACCGCTACCCCGAGGACATCGCCCTGATGAAGGGCCTCGGGCTGGACGGCTACCGCTTCTCCCTCGCCTGGTCCCGGATCCTGCCCACCGGCAGCGGGCCCGTGAACCCCGCCGGACTCGCCTTCTACGACCGCCTGGTGGACGCCCTCCTGGAAGCCGGCATCACCCCGCTGCCCACCCTCTTCCACTGGGACCTCCCGCAGGCCCTGGAGGACCACGGCGGCTGGCTCAACCGCGACACCGCCCACCACTTCGCCGACTACGCCGCCGTCGTCACCGACCGCCTCGGCGACCGCGTCCCCACCTGGATCACCCTCAACGAGCCCTTCGTCCACACCGTCTTCGGCTACGCCCTCGGCACCCACGCCCCCGGCCGCACCCTGATGTTCGAGGCCCTCCCGGCCGCCCACCACCAGCTCCTCGCCCACGGGTTGGCCGCCACCGTCCTGCACGACCGCGGCCTGGAGGTGATGCTCTCCAACAACCTCACCCCGGTCGAACCGGCCACCTCCTCACCCGAGGACGCGGCCGCCGCCGCGGCCTACGACGCCCTCCACAACCGCCTGTTCACCGACCCCGTCCTCCTCGGCCGCTACCCCGACCTCTCCGCCCTCGGCGTCCCCGACGACATCTACGGCGCCGTCCACCCCGGCGACCTCGACCTCATCCACACCCCCGGCCTCGACGCCCTCGGCCTCAACTTCTACAACCCCACCCGCGTCGCCGCCCCCACCGACCCCGGCCTCCCCTTCGACCTCGTCGACATCCCCGAAGCCCCCCACACCGCCTTCGGCTGGCCCGTCGTCCCCGACGCCCTCCGCCAACTCCTCCTCCACCTCCGGGACTTCTACGGCAAGGCCCTCCCACCCCTCACCATCACGGAGAACGGCTGTTCCACCGCCGAGGACCTCGACGACACCTTCCGCATCGACTACCTCGCCACCCACCTCGACGCCCTCGCCGCCGCCACCGCCGAAGGCCTCGACATCCGCGGCTACTACACCTGGTCCCTCCTCGACAACTTCGAATGGGCCGAGGGCTACCACCAACGCTTCGGCCTCGTCCACGTCGACTTCGAGACGCAGCGCCGCACTCCGAGGGCCTCGTACGCGTGGTACCGCGACCTGATCGCGGCCCATCAGGCCCGGCACCGACGCTGAGGCTGTGAGCCGTACAGGTACGTCCGGCTTGGGGGCGGGCCGCGCAGGCTCAGGGGTGTTGGACCGATATGCCGCGCGCGGAACTGAAACCGCCGCCACGGGTTCCGGCCACCGGGGCGAGGCGTGCCGTCCGGCCCGGGGACAAGTCGTGCAGTCTCCAGCACGATCCACACCGCCCCCTCACGGAACTCGGCGTCGTCGCCACGTCGCTGACCCGCCCTCAACTCCACATCGGGTCAGAGCTCCACGTTACGAGGGGAAGCACAGCGCAGACCTCTCCGGGAGTCCGGCACGGTCCGCTGCTGGGGTCATCGGGCAGTCGGGGAAACGGACATCCGCGCCATCTCCCGGCCGCTCTCGTCCTCCACGAGCACCACCGCTACGGCCTGGCGTGGTACGGCCGTCGTGATCCTCATGTGCACGGTCTCACCCTCGGGGATGCGCACGCCGCCGCCCAGGGCGCGATTCCCGGCGGCGTGGGCGGTCAGCACACGGTAGGTCCGACCGGGATTCAGACCGGTCAGTACCACGGTTCAGCGGGGCAGGATGCGCAGTACTGCCTCGCGATTGCCGCTGAGCTGCAGGCCTTGCTGTACCGCGGTGCTCAGATCGAGGTCGCCGAGCAGGGTCGCGGCCAGCAGGTGCGGCGGTCCGGTCAGGGACGCGGTGGGGTGGTCGACCCGGCCGGCGTGGGTGTGCACCGAGCCGTCCTTGACTTCGATGACCAGGTCTTCGTTGCCGTCGGCGTGCAGTTGCAGGGCGATTGCCGGCTGGTCGGGACGGTGGTCGGTCAGTGCCCGGGCGGGCATGTCCAGCCAGTGGGTGCGGAAGGTGTCGCTGCCGGCCGGCTCGCGCAACAGCGGAATTCCCCATCGGCTCAGTTCCTGCAGCACCGGCTCCAGCGCGCGGCCACGCTCGGTGAGGGAGAACAGGGTGGTGGCCACCGGCGGCGGGGCGGCCTTGCGGTGGATCAGGCCGGCTTCCTCCAGTTCGCGGAGCCGGTCGACCAGCAGATTACTGGCGATCCCGGGCAGCCCGTTGCGCAGGTCGGTGTGCCGGCACGGACCCAGGGCGAGCAGTTCGCGGACGATCAGCAGGGTCCACCGGTCGCCGATGGTGTCCAGTGCTTTCGCGATGCCGCAGAACTGCCCGTAGGTGCGCATGCCACCACCCTACCTTGCGGCGTTGAGATTCAGAACTCTCTTGTTGACTTTCTCAACAACGGCGGTCTAGCGTCGCTGCCCATGACCACCACCCTTTCCGTGCGTCGGCTGGCCTGGGCCGGCGTCGAGATCCGTCTCGGCGACACCCGCCTGCTGATCGACCCGCTTGAGAACGTCGCTCCGCTGGCGCCGGTGATGGGGCCGCCGCACCGGCCGGTCGACCCGGTCGACACCCCGCCCGGCACCCACGCCCTCATCACCCACCTGCACCCCGACCACTACGACCACGACCTGATCGCCCGGATCGCGGCCACCGGCACGATCGGCTGCCACACCCCGAGCGCGGCGGCGCTGCAAGAGGCGGGCATCACCCCCGTTGCCCAGGACCTGGGCCGGTCACGCCGCATCGGAGAGCTGACCGTCACCCCGGTGACCTCGCTGGACTGGCGCGGCAACGACTGCGACCAGGTCGCCTGGGTCGTCGAAGGCGCCGGTCGGCGGATCATCCACTGCGGCGACACCCAGTGGCACGGCAGCTGGTGGCAGATCGCCCGCGACCACGGCCCGTTCGACGTCGCGTTCGTCCCGGTCAACGGCGTCATCGCCCACTTCGAGGGCTACGCGGCCAACGTCCCGGCGACCATGACCCCCGAGCAGGGCGTCGAGGCCGCCGTCGCGCTCGGCGCCGGCACCGTCTGCGCCATGCACTACGGCCTGTTCCACAACCCGCCGTTCTACACCGAACAACCCGACATCGAACAGCGCTTCCAGCACGCCGCCGACGAGCGCGGCATCACCGCGGCCATCATCGCCGACGGCCGGCCCGTCCTTTGACCATCAGAAAACCTCAGAGACCATCAGGAACAAGGAGCAACACATGAAGATCGTCCTGTTCGGTGCCGGCGGCAACATCGGCCGGCCCACCACCGAGGAACTACTGCGTCGCGGCCACACCGTCACCGCGGTCACCCGAGCCGGCCACGTCGACGGACTCGAGCACAAGGCCCTGACCGTGACCACCGGTGACGTCACGGACGCCGCCGCGGTCGCCGGCCTCGCCGCCTCCCACGACGCCGTACTGTCGGCCGTCGGCCCCCGGATCGGCCAGGAGGACGACCGCGCCACGATCGTCGGTGCCGCCCGTGCGCTGATCGACGGACTCCGCCGAGCCGGCGTCACCCGCCTGGTCACCATCGGCGGTGCCGGCAGCCTGCGCACGCCGACCGGCGCCCGGGTCATGGACGACCCGGACTTCCCCGCGCTGTGGAAGGCCAACGCCGAGGCCCAGTCCGAAGCGCTCGACCTCTACCGCGGCGTGCACGACCTCGACTGGACGTACGTGTCGCCCGCCGCGGTCATCGCAGCGGGCGAGCGGACCGGGGCCTACCGCAGCGCCGGGGACACCCTGCTCACCGACGACGACGGCAACAGCCGCATCTCGTACGCCGACTACGCGATCGCCTTGGCCGACACGATCGAGAGCGGCACCGCGATCCGCCGCCGCATCACCGTGGCGTACTGAGCCATGAGCAACGACGCCGCCGGCCCGCACACCCGATTCATCGTCCTGCTCGCAGCGCTTGTGGCCCTGGGACCACTGTCCATCGACGGCTACCTGCCCGGACTGCCGGACCTCGCCGGCGACCTGCGCGCCGGCGCCGCGGCCACCCAGCTCACCATCACCGCCTGCCTGGCCGGGCTGGCCGTCGGGCAGCTGATCGCCGGGCCGCTGAGCGACACCTACGGCCGGCGGCGTCCGTTGCTGGCGGGCCTCGCCCTCTACACGATCGCCAGCGCGTTCTGCGCGGTGGCGCCCGACGTCCCGACCTTCGTCGGCCTACGCCTGGTCCAGGGCATCGGCGGGGCGTTCGGCATCGTCATCGCCAACGCCATGGTCCGCGACCGCACCTCCGGAACCCGCACCGCACGTCTCTTCTCCACACTGACCTTGATCACCGGCCTGGCGCCGGTGCTCGCGCCGGTCCTCGGCGGCCAGCTACTGCGCGTCACGGCCTGGCCTGGAATCTTCGTGGCCCTGGCCGTACTCGGCGCCGTGATGCTGGCGGCCTGCGCCGCAGGACTGCCGCAGACCCGGCCCTCCGCGTCACGCCAGCCGCTGCCGGCTGTCATCGGGCAACTGCTCGGCGACCGGGTCTTCACCGGGTACGTCCTGGCCAACGGCCTGGTCTTCGCGGCGATGTTCGCCTACATCTCCGGCTCGCCGTTCGTCCTGCAGGAAATCCACGGCCTGTCACCGCAGCAGTACAGCGCCGTGTTCGCCGCCAACGCCGCCGGACTCGTCGCGGCCGCCCGGATCAGCGGCCGGCTGGTGGTCCGGGCCGGCGCCCGCGTGCTGCTGCTCGCCGGTCTGCTGGGCGCGACAGCCGGTGGCACCACGGTCCTGGGCGCGGTGCTGACACGGGCGCCCCTGCCCGTGCTCCTGATCGGCCTGTTCGTCCTGGTCTCCAGCGTGGGCCTGGTCATGCCGAACGCCACGGCCCAGGCCCTGGCCGGCCACGGCGGACACGCCGGGTCGGCCGCCGCCCTGCTCGGCTTCAGCCAGTTCATGTTCGGAGCGGCACTTGCTCCGCTGGCCGGCGCGGGTGGCGCCACCGACGCCTTGCCGATGGGAATCATCGTCGCCGTGCTGCCGGCGCTCGCCCTGCTCACACTCGGCGTCCTCACCCGGTCGATGCCCGGTGAGCGCACCCGCAGGCCGGCCCGCCAAGGACCTCCCGGGCACCGGCGACCGCGCCGGCACACCGATCGCAGACGGGCCCGCATCAAGTGAATCGGGCCGGCGGCCCGGGCCGCGGTCCTCCGGCACGATCACCTCAAGCCATGACGGAGCGGGGGTACGAGGGTGAGCAGGTGGATCACCCCGCTCCGGCGCATGCCTCCGCTTCTGCCAGGTACCGCGCCACCGGGCCCAGGGTCAGCATTCCGCTGGCGGCGCCCGCGTGTTCTGCACGGGCATCACGCAGGGCAGCCGCAGCGCGGGCGGCGATTCCGCGCTCGCCGAGGCGTACGGCGGCACGGGCGGTCAGGCACCACATGGCCTCCTGCATGTGGTCACGCGGTGGTTCGGGTACCGCGGCGAGGGCGGTACGGGCCTGTTCGCCCCGGTTCTGGGCGAGCAGCACGAGGGGTCGCGTCCAGGGCCCGTACGGGCCCCAGTCGAGGTGCGGGTCGGTGGGCGCGGGCCGGTCGTGCAGCAGGCGCAGTCCCAGCAGGGCGAGCGGGAAGAGGCCGCGGTGCAGCCCCGGCATTCCGGCCGTCCGGAGGGTGTCCTCGGCGGCGCGGTAGTGCGCTGCTGCCGTGGCGGCGGTCGGTCCGCCGGGTTCGGCGCTGCGGGCGGCCGTGGCCCGGGCCCTGAACCACCCGGTGAGGACGGGGACGAGGGGCGCCTCGGTGGCGGCGGCGAGCCGGTCGGCTGCATCGGCGTGCGAGGTCGCGGCGTCGAGGTCGCCGAGGGCCGAGGCGGATTGCAGGCGGACGAGTCGGCCGAGTACGGCGAAGTTCGGCAGCTCGTGCTGGGTGGACAGGTCGAGGATCTCGGCGCCGATCCTGTCCCGTGCCGCCGCGAGCCCGGGGCCGTTGAAGGACTGCAGGAACACCCCGTTGAGGGCGAAGGCCAGCAGGGCTGGATCGGCCAGGTCCCGTGCCAGCGCCTCTGCCTGACGCGCCGCCTGCTGCGCGTGCTTCAGCTCGGTCCCGGACAGATCGGCGCTGCGGCTCTCGACGGCGACCGTGGCCAGGAGGCGGGCGCGCAGGTCGGCGGGGCCGCCTGGTCCGAGCCCGGTGAGCGTGCGCTCGGCAGCAGCGACGACGGCGCGGGACTGCTCCGGGTCATCGGCCCGGCTCCAGATGGCGGGCACGTCGTAGGCGCCGATGATGCGGGCGGTCAGGGAGAGGTCGCCCGTGCGTTCCGCCGCCCGGACGGCGGCGAGGCGGTCGCGCCGCGAGTGGACGAGGGCGTCGCCACCCGCCAGTGCGAGGGTGCGGGCCAGATCCACGGTGGTGCGCGGGCCGAGCCGGACACCAGGGCCGGTCCACGCGGTACGTGCTCCTTCCGGGCGCGCGGACCCGTTGAGGATGTCCCTCTCCAGGCGCTGCAGGTCGCCACCGGGGTCGAGTCCGAGTTGGCCGACGAGCATCGCGCGGGCGCGGCGGAGAGCGGCCAGCGCGTCGGCCCGGCGGCCCGCGCGGTACAGCGCGCGGGCAACCAGCTCCCAGGCCGACTCGCGCCACGGGTGTTCGGCGACATGGGCACCCAGTTCGGCGACGAGATCTGCCCCTTCCCCGGAGTCGAGGAGGATGCGGGCGCGCACTTCCACCCCGTCCAACCTGAGCTCCTCCAGCCGGGTCTGCTCGCGCTGCGCCCATGGGGAGCCGGTCACATCGGCGTAGGCGGGTCCGCGCCAGGCCGCGAGTGCCGCGCCGAGGTCGGTCACCGCCTCGGGGGTGCGGCGGGCTCGGGCCAGGGCGTCCTGGAACCGATGGACGTCCACGTCCTCGCGCGGCAGGCGCAGCGCGTAGCCGGGACCTTCGGTGACGATGACGCGCGGCGGATCGCGGGGCGGTCGGTCGGGTTCGAGGGCGCGGCGCAGCGCGGCGACGAAGGTGCGCAGCGCGCCCACGGCGCGGGCAGGTGGATCGGTCCACAGGTCATTGACGAAGGTGTCGGTGGTGACCATCCGTCCCTCGGCGGCGACGAGCCGGGCGAGTACCTCACGATGGCGGGGTCCGCCCAGGTCAACCGGGCTGCCGTCGTCGTGGAGGGCCCGCACCGCACCGAGCACGTCGATTCGCATGCTCCTATCCTCCGGGCCAGGGGCCGGCTGCGCCCAACCGTACTGATCGGCTGCTGATCGCTGTCGCCCAAGCTGATCCGGTCAAGTCCCCGACCCGCAAGGATGCTCCCTCATGACGCTCACCATTCCCGGCTTCGATCACATCCGCCTGCCCGGCGCGGACGGTGTGGAGCTGGCTGCCGCTGTCGGCGGCAGCGGCAGCCCGGTCGTGCTGTTGCACGGTTTTCCCCAGACCCACCTGATGTGGCGGCACGTCGCCGAGCGTCTCGCCGACGAGCACACGGTGATCTGTCCCGACCTGCGGGGCTACGGCGCCAGCGACAAGCCGGCGGCCACTGACCCCGATGTGTACGCCAAGCGCACCATGGCCGCCGACGTCGTGACCCTGGCGGCGGCGCTCGGGCACGAGCGCTTCGCCCTCGTCGGCCACGACCGGGGAGCCCTGGTCGCCTTCCGGGCGGGGTTGGACCACCCTGAGACCATCACGCACCTGGGCATTCTCGACATCGTGCCGACGCTCGACATGTGGAACGTCCTGCACGGCGCCTCGGCGTCGGTCGGTTACCACCTTTTCCTGATGGCGCAGCCGCCGGGCCTGCCGGAGGCGATGATCGCAGGCAGTGCGGACGCGTTCTTCGGCTCGTTCCTCGACGCCTGGGCCAACGACCCGACCACCATGCCCGAAGAGGTGCGTGCCGAATACCTGCGCGCGAGCGCCGCGGCGGTGACGTCGATCGTCGCGGACTACCGGGCCTCGGCGGACATCGACGTCACGCACGACCAGGCGGACCTGGACGCCGGGTCGCAGCTGGCCATGCCCGTGGCGGTCGTCCAGCAGGACTGGGGTGCGCAGCTCGGCTACGACGCTGTCGGGGTGTGGAAGGCATGGGCGCCGGATCTGGACCACCGGCTGACCCGAGCCGGGCACTTCATGGCCGAAGAGGCACCCGACGAGATCGCGGCCGCGATCCGGGACCTGCTGGCCCGCTGAGCCTTCTGCTCTCGACTCGCCGGCTGGGCCACGGCCGGTCGGCGAGCGCCGACCACCCTCCGCCTGCGCGTGCTCGCCGGCCGCCCACTCCGCCACCGGGCCCGCCACATCCTCGCCGCCTTCGAGCAGCTGCGGCCCGGCACCAACGGCCCGCAAAACGCGGACACCCGGCCACGATGATGAGCGGCATGTGACGGCTGCTCAGTGCGCGGTCACGAAGACATGCGCGGCCGCCCGTGCGGGAAGTTCCGCGGCCCCTTGTGGTGAAGGTGCCGCACCACCGGGAACTGGTGCGGACGGCGCTGAGCGCGTGCAAGAGCGTGCTGTGCGAGTGGCCGTTGGGCAACGGGCTCGCGGAGGCCGAGGACATGGCGCGGCAAGCGCGCAGCCGCGCCGTGCCGACCGTCGTCGGACTCCAGGCACGGTCGCATCCGGCCCTCGCGTACGCACGGGATCTGGTGGCCGACGGCTACGTGGGGGAGGTGCTGTCGACCACGGTCGTCGGCTCCGGCGGTGCCTGGGGTGCCACCGTCGGCCCCGGCGATCACTACGTGCTCGACGCCGCCAACGGCGCGACACTGCTGACCATTCCTTTCGGCCACACCCTCGACGGACTCGCGTCCGTCCTGGGAGAGCCCGAGGGACTGCGGATCCACCTGGCGTCGCGGCGTACGTCGGCCGTGGACACCGAGAGCGGACAGCCCGTGCCCATGACCGCCGCTGACCAGGTGGTGGCCTCGGGACGGCTGCCGGGCGGTGCGGTGGTCACCTTCCACTACCGCGGGGGCATGTCCCGGGGCACCAACTTCCGCTGGGAGATCAACGGCACCGAGGGCGACCTCGTCCTCACCGCCCCGACCGGCCATCTCCAGCTCAGCCCGGTCGCCCTCGAAGGCGGCCGCGGAACAACCCCCGGACTCGCTCCCCTGCCGGTGCCGGAATCGTATGTCCACGTCCCGCACCTCGATCCCCGAGCCGACGCGCCGCTCTACGCGGTCGCCCACGCCTACCGGCAGTTCCTGGACGACCTGCGCGAGGGTACGTCGGCGGTACCCGATTTCGCGCACGGAGCCGCCCGGCACCGCAGCATCGAAGCTGCCATGACGACAGCCTGACCTCACGTGCTGACCTCACGTGCGCCCGCGGTCCGCTGTGGTGACTGCCGCTGTGGCGACTACCCGACCACCGCCGGGGAGCGGGGTGCTTCGGCGGCGGCCTCCGGCTGGTAGAAGTCGGTGTGTCCTTCGACGTGGAGGTGGGGCAGGAGGCGGTCCAGCCAGCCGGGCAGCCACCAGTTGCCGCGGCCGAGCAGGTGCATCACGGCCGGTACCAGCAGCAGTCGGACCAGCGTGGCGTCGATCAGGATGGCCGACCCCATGCCGACGCCGATGACCTTGATCGGCAGGTCGGGCGCCGGGACGAAGGCCGCGAACACGGCGACCATGATGGCCGCCGCCGCGGTGATCACCCGCGCGGTGCCCGCCAGTCCGCTGACGATGGACTCCGCGTTGTCGTCGGTGCGCAGCCAGGCCTCACGCATCCGGCTCACCAGGAAGACCTCGTAGTCCATCGAGAGGCCGAACAGGACGGCGAAGGTCAGCACCGGGACGAAGGCCGGCAGCGGGGTGGGGCTGTCGATGCCGATCAACCGGCCGGCGGTGCCGCCTTCGAGGACGAGGGCGACCACGCCGTACGCGGCGCCGACGGAGAGCAGGTTCATCACGGCGGCCTTGAGGGCGACGGCGAGGCTGCGGAAGGCCACCAGGAGCAGGAGCATCGACACCGTGACCACGCCGCCGACCAGCAGCGGGATGCGGCCGGCGATGTTGTCGGTGCTGTCGATCGCGGCGGCGGTCGCCCCGCCGACGTGCACCCGGACGCCGGGGCCGACCGCGGCCGGGATGACGTGATCGCGGAGGTCGCGGACCAGGGTCTTGGTGGCGCCGGACTGCGGACCGCTGTCCGGGACGACGGTGAGCAGCAGCGAGCGGCCGTCGGCGCCGGGCATCGGCGGGCTCACGGCCGTGACGCCGGGCACCGCCTTCAGCGCGGTGGGCAGCGAGGCCGTCGCGTCGGCGGGGGTGCCCGGCGTCAACTCGGCGACCAGGACCAGCGGTCCGTTGCTGCCCGGTCCGAATCCGGCGGCCACCGTGTCGTACGCCAGCCGGTTCGAGCGCCCGGCGGGGTCGTTGCCCGCGTCGGGGAAGCCGAAGCGCACGCCGAGGAACGGCGCCGCGAGCGCCAGCAGGACGACGACCCCGGTGACGGCGCCGAGGACGCGGTGACGTTCGACGAGCCTGCTCCAGCGCAGCCAGCCGGCGCCCACCGGGCTCTCGCCCCGGGCGGCGTGGCGCCGGGGCAGGGGCAGCCGGAGGCGCTCGACGTGGCGGCCGAGGTAGCCGAGCAGGGCGGGGAAGAGGGTCGCGGACGCGGCGATCACGACGAGCACGGAGAGGATCGCCGAGACCGCGGCGCCGCGCATGAACGACAGGCCCATCGCGAACAGCCCGAGCATGCTGACCACCACGGTCATCCCGGCGACCACGACCGCACGGCCCGCGGTGTCCAGCGCGGCGACCGTGGCGGCCTCGGGGTCGAGTCCCTCGGCGCGCCACTCGCGGAACCGGGTGACCAGCAGCAGCGCGTAGTCGATGCCGACGCCGATGCCCAGCATCGCGGCGAGCGAGGTCGACCAGTCCGGGACCGGCATGATCGCGGCGAGGACCGGCAGCAGGGCGCTGCTGACCGCGAGCCCGCCGAGCGCGGTGAGCATCGGCAGGCCGGCGGCCACGACCGAGCCGAAGGTGATCACCAGGATCACGGCGGCGGCCGCGATGCCGATGGCCTCCGAGCCGATCGCGCCCTGCTCGGCCTGCTGGACCGTCATGCCGCCGAGGTGGACGCGCACGCCGCCGTCGACGGGCCGGGCGAGGTCGAGCAGCCGCTGGGTGTCGGCCTTCGGCATGTCGGGGGCGACGGCGACGTCCAGGTGGATCTGCCCGAGGGCGGTGCGGCCGTCGGCCGACACCCTGCCGCGCGGGCCGTACGGGTCGTCGATGCCGTTGACGTGCGGCACCTCGGCCATCCGGGCGAGCAGGTCCTTGACCCGGTCGCGGGTGGCGGCGTCGGTCACGCTGCCGTCGGTGGTCAGTACCAGGCTGATCGATTCACCGCCCAGCCCGGCGAAGTCCCGTGCCAGCAGCTGCTGGGCCTGCTGGGAGTCCGAGCCGGGCGCGGTGTAGTCCGCGCTGTACTTGCCGCCCAGGCCGGCCGAGAGGCCGAAGGCCGCGCCGGCGGCGAGCAGCCAGAGCAGCACCGTGCGGCCCCGGTTGCGGAAGCTCCAACCGGCTATTCGGCCGAGCGGGCCGGGCCTGTGCGGCCCGCTCGGCCCGGCGGCCGTCCGCCGATCCTCGCGCGTCCCCTGGGACATGGTGGTCCTCCGTGCGTCGTCAGGGGCTCCGCCCCCGGCAAAGCGTTACGCTTCATAACGGATCTTATGAAGCGTAACGTTTCCCTCGACGGGTACGGATTGTCAATGCGGTGACCGGTGCAGCGAGCCGATGGAGATGTGATGACGGGTGGGGCGACCGAGGAGAGCGGGGGGCGGAGCCGCCGTGAGCGGCTGCGCGCCGACACCGTGGAGGAGATCAAGCACACGGCCCTGGGCCTGATCGTCGAGCGCGGCGCGGCGAACCTCCGCTTCACCGACATCGCCCGCGTCATGGGGATGACCCCGCCCGCGCTGTACCGCTACTTCGCCGACCGGGACGAGCTGCTCACCGCCCTGGTCGCCGACTCGTACGACAGCCTGTCGGACGCGTTGGCGGAGACCCGCGGGACCGTGCCGCCGGACGACCTGGACGGACGCTTCGTGGCCACCTGCACCGGCTACCGGGTCTGGGCGCAGCGGAATCCGGAGCGCTTCGCCCTCATCTTCGGCTCCCCCGTGCCCGGGTACGCCGCCCCGCCGGACGGACCGACCGTGGTGGCCGCCCGGCGGGCGATGGAGCACATGGCCGAACTCGTCGCCGACACGGCCGAACGCGGCCGGCTCGGCAGCCCACTGGTGCCGGATGCGGCGGAAGCCCTGATGCTGGCCTGGGCCACCGTGCACGGCTTCGTCGCCCTGGAGGCGCACGGCCACTTCCACGCGCTCGACCAGGACGCGCGGGACCGCCTCTTCGCGGTCCAGGCGGGCGTCGCCGCGCGCACCGCGGGCCTGTCGCCGGCCGCGGACCGGTGGTGACCAAGTCCCGCGCGGCGGACGGCCATAGCCGCCGCTGACGTATCGCCACCCGTCCGACGGGTGTCCCGGTCATTCCTCGGTGGGGCCTCGGCGGCGACGAGCACCGCGCGTGGCGCGGCCGAACGGGCGAATCCCACCCGCTGACGGGCGGTGACCGAACGCGCGGCTCGACATCGATCGGCCACGGAGTGTAGCCATACAGTGCTTCGGCCGGTGTGGTGCACGTGGGGCGGGAGAGGGACCGGTGGCCCGTGCGGTCGGGACGGGGCGCCGGGCAGGATGGAGTGCGGCAGGAAGGTGGGCGGATGAGAGGGCTCGGGGTCGGCGGTGGCGGGGTCGCCGCGGCCCTCGCGGCTGCCGGGACCACGCTGGTGTGCGTGGCGGCCTGGTCGCTCCTCGCGCTCACCCACCCCGGGGTCGGGGGCGTCAGTGACCAGTACCTCTACAACGGCGTCTGGGTGGCGGTCGGCCTGGCGTTCACGCTCGCCGGCCTGTTCCTGGTGGTGAACCGGAACGGCCAGGCCCTGGGGGCGTTGCTGCTGTTCGCCGGCCTGCTGCAGTCCTTGCGCATGGTGACGCTGCTGGCGGCCGCGTTGGCCGGAGCCGGACCGACGGCCGTCGCGGTGGTCGCGGCGCTGATGCTGGCCGCCGACATCGCCAACGCCTCCGTGGTGATCGGCTTCCCGCTCTGGCTTCCCGACGGCAGGTTGCTCGGCGGGGCCTGGCGCGGCATCACCGCCTCGGTGGCCGCCTGGAGCGCCCTGCTCGCCTTCGGCAACACCGCCCAGGTGCCCGCGTGGTACGGCCTGCCCAACCCGCTCCACCACACCGCGCTGTTCGCCTGGCTGGACGGGTGGCTCAGCCCGTACGCCGTCAGGGAGTTCGCCGCGACCCTGGTGTTCACCCTGACGGTGGCCGCGGTCCGCTGCTGGCGCCTGCCCGGACCGCACCCGTACCTGCGTGCGGTGATCGCCGCCTACCTGCTCTGGTGCGTGCTGGCCGTCGTCCCGCACTTCGTCGGCGAGTGGCTGCCCTACGCGGTCGTCGTGGCCGGTGAGGCCGCCTGGATGCTGGTGCCGATGGCCGCCTTCCGCCGTGACCGCCAACTCTCGCTGGACCGGGCCACCCGGCGCTACCTGGCGGCGTTCGCGTTCTGCGCGCTGTTGTTCGTCGGCGCCCTGCTCACCGCCTGCCTGACGTACCGCCTGCTGCCCACCGCCGGGCCCGGCGCGCGCTGGTGGCAGGTGGTGGCGGCCGGGGCCGTGGGTGCGCTGCTGCGGCCCACCGCCCGGGCGGTGGGCCGCGCCGTGGACCGGTACTACTACGGCGAGCGGGCCCACCCGTACCAGCTGGTCCGGCAGTTGGCGGAGCGGATGAGCCATGCCGTCGACCCGGCGGACGCGCCGCCGCTGCTCTGCCGGACGGTGGTGCAGGCCCTCGGGCTGCCGGCCGCCGTGGTCCGGGTGCGGACCCGGAGCGGGCCGCGGGAGCTGGCCCGGCTCGGGACGGTCGAGCCGCCCGGCGTGCGCTTTCCCCTCACCTACGAGGGCGCCGAGATCGGCGAGCTGCTGGTGCCGCCCCGCCTCGGGCAGTCCGAGCTGGACCGGCAGGACCGCGAGGTGCTGGGCCTCCTCGCCGACCAGGCATCGCCCGCGATCGCTTCGCTCGGCCTGTCCGAGGACCTCCGGGCCAGCCGGGAGCAGCTCGTCCTGGCCCGCGAGGAGGAGCGCCGCCGTCTGCGCCACGACCTCCACGACGGCCTCGGCCCCGCCCTCTCCGGCCTGCGCCTGCGCATCGACGCCGCCGGCACCGACCTGCCCGACGGCTCCGGGGCCGCCGCCTCGCTCACCGCGGCCTCCGTGGGCATCGGCCAGGCGATCACGGAACTCCGGCGGATCACCGGCGGCCTGACGCCCGGCCCCCTCGACAGCAAGGGCCTGGCCGAGGCGCTCCGCCGACTTGCCGACACCCTCGGCAGCCAGGCCCTCCGGATCACCCTCGACCTGCGCCCCGACCCGCTGCCCGCGCTATCCGCCGCCGTCGAGGTCGCCGTCTACCGGATCAGTGGTGAGGCCCTGAACAACGTGGTCCGTCACTCGGGTGCCACCGCCGCCAGGCTCAGCCTCCGCGCCCTCTCCGACCGTGTCACCGTCGAGGTCGCCGACAACGGCGCGGGCTTCGCCGGCCGCACCTCCACGTCCGGCGTGGGCCTCCGCTCCATGGCCGAGCGCGCCGAAGAGCTCGGCGGCACCTTCACGGTCGGCAAGGCCCCCGTCGGTGCCGTCGTCCGCGCCGTCTTCCCCCGCGGCCGCGCCGACTGATACCGGGAGGTGGTCGTCGGCCGGCGGGAGTGACTGGTGGCAGTGGGCGGTGGGAGTGACCGGCGGGAGTGGGCGGTGGGAGTGACCGGCGGGAGCGGGCGGTGAGCTGGGTAGGGTGCCGGGCATGAGCCGGAACGTGAGTGGTGCCGCGGGTGTCGGAGACCTCGTGATCGTCGGGGCGGCGGCGGTGGGTGGGGAGTTCGCGGGGGCGGCGCAGGGGATCCTGGCGGAGTTGGTGCTGGGGGGAGCTGCGTTGGGGTGGGTGGAGCCGCCGTCGGGGGAGGAGGTGGCGGCGCTGGTGGAGGAGGTGGTGGCGCGGTCGCGGGCCGGGGACGGGGCGTTGCGGGTGGCGTACCTGGGTGGCCGGCCGGTCGGCTTCGGTTACTGGCTGCGCCACCGGCGGCCGACGCACCGTCCGCACGCGGAGCTGGAGAAGCTCGCGGTGTCCGCCGCCGCCCAGGGGCGGGGCATCGGGCGGGCGCTGACCACGGCGCTGATCGCGGACGCGAGGGCCGCGGGCATCGAGGTGCTCACCCTCGACGCCCGCGGCGACAACGCCGACGCGCTGCACCTGTACTACTCGCTCGGCTTCACCGAGTACGGGCGGCTCCCGGACTACGTGGCCGTCGGGGAGCGCCGGTACGACAAGGTGTTCGCGATGGTGGACCTGCGCCGGGCCCACCCCCGGGCCTGAACCGGCCAGGCCCGGGGCGGCCCGGGGCGGGCCCGGCGCAGGCCGGTGTCACGAGGTGGTCTGCCGCCGGTCGACCACCGCCCGGAGCTTGCCGCTGGTGGGCGTCCGTTCGAAGGCGGCGGAGGGGGCGGTCTCGACCGTGACGTCGAGCAGGCCCTCGGCGACGGCCGAGCCCAACTCCGGGACGGCGGCCAGGAACGCGGCGCGGGCGGTGGCCGCGGGCGGGGCGTAGCGTTCGTCGAGGCGGACGGTGGCGTGCTCGCGCTCCGCGCCGGTGTCCAGGACCAGCTGGAGTTCGCCCTGGTAGCCGAACTCCTCCTGCGCCACCGCGCCGAGGCGCCGGACGTTGAGGAAGTACGTGCCGACCCGGACGACGTCCCCGTAGCGGCCGAGGAGCTCGATGCGGGGGGTGTGGCTGCCGCAGGGGCAGACGCCCTCGACGGCGCGGCCGAGGTCGCCGATCTGGTACCGCTCCAGGCGCTGCCCGGCCCGGGTGCGGCTGGTGAAGACCAGGCGGCCCGGCTGCCCGGCGGGCGCCGGGGCGTCGGCCTCCGGGGCCAGGATCTCCAGGGTGTGCAGGTCGGTCAGGACGTGGTGGACCGAACCCTCCGAGTGGGTGCACTGGTAGCCGAGCGGCCCCAGGTCGGTACTGCCGTACGCCGCCGAGCGGATCACCTCGACGCCGAACTCCTCGGTGAGCACCCGGCGTTGCTCCGCCGTGAAGTGCTCGCCGCCGTAGAACACCTTGCGGATCCCGCCGTACGCGCGCAGCGCGGTGGCCTGGTCGTGGAACAGCTGCCAGAGGTACGAGGGCATGCCGAACACGGTGTCCGCCCGGTGCGTCACCAGGGCCTCGGCGGTGGCGGCGTGGTCGGGGCCGGCGGCGATCGGGAGCTGGGTGGCGTTGAGGCGCTCCAGGATCGAGAAGAAGCTGATGAAGCTCCCGTACATGCCGCCGCAGTAGAACAGGTTGGCGGCGCGGTCCCGGGCCGGGTCGAACCCGGCGGCGAGCAGGCCGTCGGCGGAGGCCCGCATCTGGGTGTCGTAGTCGGCGTTGGTGAACACCGACAGGGCCGGGGCCCCGGTGCTGCCGCCGCTGCGGAAGTGGAGGTGGGCGTGCTCGGGAGCGAGGGTGCCCAACTGCTCCTGGACCCCGGCCTTGTCCAGCAGCGGGCCGTCCGGTGCGGCGGGGACGAAGGCGGGGGCCGCCAGGTCGTCCAGGCAGGCGGTGGTGGCGAAGGCCTCGTCGGCCCGGACGCTGACCCGGCGGCTGTAGCGCTGGAGCGCGTACACGCCGTCGTGGGGCTCGCCGTGGTAGCCGTCGAGCATCCCACCGACCGGGGTGACCCGCAGCACGCCGGCGGCGAGCACCGCCTGCGACAGCCGGGCGACGTCGGCCCGGCTGCCGCCGATCGCGGCGGTCTGCAGGTAGCGGCGCATCGGGCGCAGCACCGTCATGACGGAGCCGCGGGGCAGCGGCTTGACCCAGACGCTGCGGTGGAGCGGCGAGGCGGCCAGGGCGGGGCGGGTGTCGGCGAGGACGCGCCAGGACCCGTCCTCGGCGGCCAGGACCCGGGTGAGGCCGAGGTGTTCCTCCAGGCGGGCGATCAGTTCGGTGGTGGTGACCTCGGCGTGCTCGGCCGGTTCGAGTGCGGGCCGGGGGAGGCGGGCGGAGGCCTCGGCGAGGTGGGCGGCGAAGCGCTCGGCGAAGGCGAAGACCTCGGTGGCGTCGGTGGTGCCCTCGGCGTCGGCGGTGCTCTCGGTGTCGAGGTAGATCACCTGGGGGCTGGAGCAGGCCTGCTGTTCGAAGCGGCAGACGTCGGCGGCGAGCGCGTCCAGGGTCCGCGGGTCCGACCAGGCGTCACGGGTCAGGTAGGCGAAGGAGATCCGGTGGCCCCACTCGACCAGGCGGCAGCCGGCCGGGACCAGATCGGCGACCGAGCGGACGGCGTCCTCGCCGCCCCACACCGCGACCGCGTCGGCGGGCTCGCACAGCAGGCGCAGCCACTCGGTGCGGGCGGAGGGGAAGCGCAGTGCGACGATCCGGCGGGCCAGCGCGCCGGTCGGGTCGGCGGCGGCCAGCTCGGCGAGCAGGAGCTGGGGGAGCAGCGTGTCGTTGCTGCTGGTCTTGAGCACGTTGAGGTTGCCGGTGAGCAGGCCCTCGATCACGCTCAGCGGGGCCACGGCGGCGGCGTTGCCGGGGGCGATGTGGACCAGGAGCCCGACCGGCGCCCATGCCTCGAAGGTGGTCTCCCGCGCGTCGGGCCGGGTGAGCCGCTCGGGGCGCAGTCCGCCGAGTTCGCGCCGGAGCTTGAGTTCCAGGGCCGGGCGGGCGATCACGCCGGTGATCTCGGCGAGCGTCGCGGCCGCTTCGTCCGGGTCGACACCGTCGCCGCCGGTGACGAGTTCGGCGAGGAGGCGGGTGCGGACCGGGCTGCCCGGCGTGGCGAGGGCGTCGGCGAGGCGTTGGCAGGCGCTCAACACCAGTTCGGTGGGCAGGGGTTCGGCGAGGACGCGGGCGGCGAGCGCCGGGAGCTCGGCGAGCCGGCGGGCGGCCTCGGCGTCGTCGATGAACGAGCCCTGCCAGAAGTGGGGCCCGGTGCCGGCGAGTTCGGTACTCGTGGGCCCGACGGCCACGGGCTCGATGGTCATGGGCTCGGTGGTCATGGGTTCGGTGGTCACGACATCCCCTTCAGGAGTTCGGCGGCGGCCGCCGCGCAGTTGCGGTTCCGGCTGACCCCGGCGCGGCCGTGGATGGTGAACCACGGGGTGGGCAGCGGGCAGGGGCACTCCTGCCCGGGGTGCAGCGAGGCGAGGTCGCCCATGACGACGCTCTGCGCCGGCACCGAGGTGATGTACGGGGAGACGAGGTGGAGGAAGCCGCGTTCGCCGTACGGCAGCGGCTCCAGGGTGCGGGTGTCGCGCACCGCCGCCCGCGACCAGACCGGGACGTGCAGGCGGTGGTGCCCGCACTCGATGTACGGCACGCAGTGCTCGACCGAGCCGAAGGTGTCGCGGATGCGGTCCGAGGGGATGCCCAGCTGCTCCGTCACTCCGGCGTAGAACTGCTCCTTGCCGATCTGCCGGTCGGTGTGCCCCTTCCAGCCGCCGCCGAGCAGGACCAGGGAGCCGGCCGGGAGTCGCAGCGGCGGGAGGCCGAGGGCGCGCATGCGCTCCAGGGTGAAGTGGAGGAAGGACGGGAAGCCCAGGATCCGTACCGGCAGGCCCTCCTCGGCGTAGCGCTGCAGGGCCTCGATGCAGCCGTGGACGTCGAACTCGTGGCCGCTGCCGGTGTGCCGCAGCGCGTGCGTGGTGTGGTTCGCCGGGGCGAAGTCGCAGAGGTAGTTGTCGGTGAACGAGGTGCCGAGTTTCAGCTGCGGGGCCGGCTCGTAGCTGTACAGCAGGTAGTTGACGGGCTGGTCGGGCGTGATCCAGCCGTAGTGGTCGAAGATGCGGGCCACCATGCGCTGCGCGGAGCGGATCGTCCAGGTGTCGAAGAACATCTGCGACTTCTGGCCGGTGGTGCCGGAGGAGGTGAGGTGGAGGAACACGTCCTCGCGGGGGATGGAGAGCACCTCGTGGCGCTTGAAGAAGTTGGCGTGCACCAGGGGCGTGCGGATCCCCTCGCCGACGGTCGGCGCCGGGGTCTCCACCGGGCCGTCCAGCAGCGAGCGGAGGAACGGCGAGCGCTGTGCGTGCCAGGCGTGGGACTCGGCCATCGCAGCGGCGAACAGGGCGTCGGTCTCCGGCCCGGCCGCGTACGGGGCGGCGAGGTCGCAGAGCTGCTGGATGTGCGCGAGCGCGGCCGGGTCGGGGACGGTGACCGGCGCGAGATGGGTGTTCACGGGTCGGTCGGCCGGGTGGTCGGCCGGGTGGTCAGTCAGGTGGTCAGTCATCGTGAGACCTCGGGAATGGGTAGGTAGGTCGACGTCCAGGCGGTCAGGTAGGCCAGCAGGTACGGCTGGAGCGGACTGCTGACGGCCGCGGCCCGGAAGTCGATCTGACGGCTGGTGCGGGAGAGCACCACGTAGTCGTGGAACCGGTCGCCGATCCGGCGCATCGCCGGGTAGACGGCGCTCGGGATGAACCCGGCGGCCAGGAACGCGTCGAGCCCGGCGGTGTCGGCCAGCGGCAGCAGCGTCTCGACGTAGTCGGCGCCGGCCCGGGTGACGGCCGCCATCAGTGGCTCCAGCGCCCCGGTGAGGGCCGCCGGGGACGGGTGCACCGCGATCAGCGAGCAGCTCGCCGCGACCCGGTCCAGGTCGGCGTACGCCTCGAACGCGCCGTCCGGTGGGGTGAGTACGGCGTTCGGGACGTGCAGCGGGAAGAACCGTTCCCCCGGATCGGGGAAGAGTTCGAGGAAGCGGCGGCGGACGAAGCCGGGTGCGGTGATCAGCTCCATCGGCGCGGTGACCGGCGCGGTCCGTCCGAGGACCGGGACGGGGGCGTCCGTCGGGCGGGGGAGGCCGTAGTCGACGCCGGTGCTCTGCCGGGCCGCCTCCAGCAGCGGGACCAGGGCCCGGGGCACGGCGTCGACGCGCTCCCGGCGGGCCAGGACGCCGTCGGCGTGCCGGGCGAACAGGGCGAGGCTCTCGCACCCGGCCACCTCGACGGCGTTCGGCATCAGGCCGAGCGCCTGGAAGCCGTTGCGGGAGAGGACCTGCTGGGGGCCGGGGGTGACCACCCGGGCGGTCGCGTAGACCGAGTCCAGGGTGCCGGCCGCGAAGGCGTCCGCGCAGACGGCGGCGGTCAGCCGTCCGGCCAGCCCAGCGCCGCGCTGGTCCGGATGGACCGCCAGGCCCACCAGCTTGCCGATCCGGCCGCCGGGGTCGGTCTGCACCGCCACCGAACCGGCCAGCCGGCCGGCACCCTCGGGGCGGGCGGTCAGCCAGTGGGTGTGCGGGTCGTCGATCAGGCGGCGCATCTCGGCGGGGTCGCTGCCGAGCGCGACCGGGTAGCCGTGGCCGTAGACGTCGAAGTAGAGCTGCCGCAGCTGTGCGACATCCTGCGGTGCGGCCGGGGCGAGCGTCACGGTCATCACACGGCCCCGTTCGGCTGCGCGGTCGCGGTCGCGGTCGCGGTCGCGGTGGCGGTGGCGGCGGCGCTGGTGTCGATGGCCGGTGCCGGGGCCGGTTCGCGGCGGCCGGTCCACCACAGCGCGACGGCGACCGGCAGCACGCCGACGGCCTGGATCAGGCACAGCGTCCGCGCCGGGAGGTGGTCGCCGAGCAGGCCGAACGCCAGCGACGACACCGGGAAGGTCGCCCCGAGCAGCGCCTGCATGACGGCGAAGAAGCCGGGGCGGTCCTCGGCCGGTACCAGGCGTTGGAACAGCGCCACGAACCGTACGCCGATCACGCCGACGCACCAGCCGGCGACGGCCATCGCCCCGACGGCCGGCGCCTGTCCCACGGCCAGGCCGGGCAGGCCGAGCGCGGCGGCCATCAGGCCCAGGCAGCCGGCGCCGACCGCGGTCGGCGAGCCCGGGAGCCGGCCGCCCGTGAAGGAGCCCACCAGGGTCCCGGCGCCGAGGGCCGCCTCCAGGGCGGCGACGGTCGAGCCGTCGGCGTGCAGCACGGTCCGGGTGTACAGCGGCATCACCACGAACACCGCCGTGGTGAACACGTTCGCGGCGGCGAAGCAGAGCAGCACCCGGCGGATGAAGGGGAGTTCGGCCAGGATGCGGCGCAGCGGACGCCGGGCGGTGGGCGACGGGACGTCCGCGGTTGCCGGGCCGTCCACGCCCGGGGCGGCGGGGGTGCCCGGGGCGGCGGGGGGCGCCGGGAAGCGGGTCGCGCCGACCAGGGCGGCCGCCAGCAGGTAGGCCCCGGCGCATCCGGCGACGATGCCGGGCAGACCCGCGCCGTCGACCACCAGCGGGCCCAACAGCCCGCCGGCGAGGCCGGCCAGCGACTGGGTCGCGAGTTCGAAGCCGGTCGCGGCCTCGATGTCGGCGTCCTGGACCAGCTCGGGGACGGACGTGGTCAGGCAGGGGTCGAAGACCGCCTGGCAGCCCGCCAGCAGCAGCGCGGCACCGTACATGACCGCCATCGGCGGCGTCGCGGTGTACGTCCAGCAGGCCGTGCCGAGCGCGACCAGACCGGCGACGGCCGCCGAGGCGGCCAGCACCGTGCGGTGCGGGCGGCGGGCGATGAGCGCGGCCACCAGCGGGGCCAGCGCCACCGCGGGCAGGGTGCTGACGGCGAGGAAGGTGCCCGAGGCGAGGCCCCGGTCCGGGCCGGCGGCGTAGCCGATCAGCCACCACACCGCGCCGACCTGGAACATCCGTCCGGCGGCCTGGGTGAGGACCTGCGCGCCCCAGACGGCGGCGAAGCGCCGGTTGCGCAGCACGAGCGGCAGGCGGCGGGCGGCTGCCTCGGTCGCGTCGACCGCTTCGGCTGCTCCCGCAGCCCGGGCCCCCGTCACGAGTGCGGCCGTTCGTCGAGGACGCGGATCAGCTTGCCGGTCCGCGGGTTGACGGCGAGTTCGTGCGGACGCACCCACGTGACGGACAGCGGGTGGACGTGGCCGGCGGCGGCCGCCTCCGGGTACAGCGGCCGCGCCGTGTGGACGGCGGTCGTGACGGCGGCGGCCAGTTCGGGGAGCCCGGTGGGGTTCCCGTCGCAGGCCAGCCGCAGGACCAGCCCGTCGCGGCCCTCCCAGCGCCGCACCACCAGCTGGACACCGATCACCCGGCCGGCCGGGTCGGCGGCCCGGACGAGGTCGAGCACGTCCTGGGTGTACAGCGACACCGGCCCCACCCGTACGCCCTCCTGGGCCCGGCCGAGGATGCGGAACCGGCCGGAGGCGACGTCGGTCCACTCCGCGCGGTCCCCGACGGGGTAGCGCAGGACGGGCATCAGCCGTCGCCGCAGGTCGGTCACCACGACCCGGCCCGGTACGCCCTCGGTGTCGATCGGCTCGCCGGTGTGGTCGTCGAGGATCTCCACCACCGTCTCCGGGGTGAACGCCCGGTGCACCCGGGTGTCCGGCCCCGGTACCGGGCGGCCGAGCAGCCCGGCATCGACGGCGGCGTAACCGATCGACGAGACACGGGCGTTGGGGAACACCTTGCCCAACAGCGGCTGCTGGTCCTGGTAGAGGCCCTCGCCGCCGAACAACAGCAGTTCCACGGAGGGGAGTTCGCGGCCGGAGGCCAGGAGGTGGTCGGCCAGGGCGCACAGCGTCGTCGGGGTGCCGGCGACCACCTCGACCTGGAACTGCTCCAGGGTCTGCGCGGTCGACTCCAGGGGCGCCGCCCCGCCGATCGGCAGCCGGACGTTGGAGACGGGCGAGCGGTGCAGCGAGTCGAGGATGAAGGTGTAACTGGCGTACAGGTCGCCCGCGTAGAAGAGGTCGGCGACCCGGTGCCCAGGGCGCAGCCCGGCGTCGACCAGTCCGGCGCCGAAGGAGGTGGTGAACTCCCGCCACTCCTCCCGGCTGTAGAAGGAGAACTTCGGCGAGCCGGTGGTGCCACCGCTCTTGAAGACGACGGCCTCCTCCAGCGGACCGGTCAGCAGCCGGTTGTCGCGGGGCGTGTTGGCCTGCCAGAACTCGGCCTGCGGGACGACCGGGAGGTCGGTCAACCGAGCGGCCGAGTCGGGCAGGCCGGCGTACAGCTCGGCGTAGAAGGGTGAGTTGCGGCGGGCGAAGCGTATGAGCTCCGCCAGGGGTTGAACGGGCATCAGTTCCTGCTTTTGGGCGTGCGAGGGCGGAGCGAGGTCGTGCGGGTGCACGAGCTCGCCCTACGGGTCGGAGGCGATCTTGGAGCCGGCGGTCGGTGGAATTCGATTCCGGTGCGACGCGGCGGGCAATGGGTTCGGGAAACGGACCGAGCGTGCGCACCGAGGTTCAGTGGTGCGCGGATGGTTCGTCAGCTGATGCGACATCGGGGTCTGTGGGGTCACCCGCTCGCAGAATGCAAGGCTATCACCAGGATATGCCTTCGGAACCCTGGTTGAGTTGTCGTCGAATGGTATGGATACGACCCGAGCCTTCATTGCTGCCGTGTTACAGCGATATGACGCGCGGAGGGTGAGGTGGATCTCCCGGCGGCCGGACGGGGGCGGGGGGTTCGCACCCCCGTCGGCCGGTATTCGCCATTCAGTTAGTTGAATTGACGACATTTCATGCTCGGACTGCCTGATGGCGGCTCGGATGTCGGAATTACCGACGGCCTCAGGGGGTGTCGGGCCCGGATCCGGAGAACTCGCCCCGGCGGAGGCCGCGTTCGGGCCCGGCCGGGGACGGCCGACCGGGCCCGGACGTCCCCGTCTCAGAGCCGTACCAGTGCCTCGGGGGTCAGGTCGGCCAAGGTCGGGTAGCCGTCGACGGCCATGAGGAGGTCGGCCTCGGCGAGCAGGGCGCGCAGGACGTGGACGATGCCGTCCGTGCCCTCCAGTGCCAGCCCGTAGGCGTACGGGCGGCCGACGCCGACCGCCGTGGCGCCGAGGGCGAGCGCCTTGACGACGTCGGCGCCGGTGCGCACCCCGGAGTCGAACAGGACGGGCAGGCCGGCCGCGGCCTCGACCACGCCGGGCAGCGCGTCGAGCGCGGGCAGGCCGCCGTCGGCCTGGCGGCCGCCGTGGTTGGAGCAGTAGATGCCGTCGACCCCGCCGTCCCTGGCGCGGCGGACGTCCTCGGGGTGGCAGAGGCCCTTGAGGATGATCGGCAGGTCGGTGAGGGACCGCAGCCAGGGCAGGTCGGCCCAGGTCAGCGGGTTGCCGAAGACGCCCGCCCACTCCAGGACGGCCGCGCCCGGGTCCTCCTCCGGGGCCTTGGCGAGGCGGGCCCGGAAGACCGGGTCGGAGGTGTAGTTGGCGAGGCAGTGGCCGCGCAGCTGGGGGAAGTTGGAGGCGGCCAGGTCACGCGGGCGCCAGCCGGTGACCCAGGTGTCCAGGGTGACGACGATGCCCTTGAACCCGGCGGCCTCGGCGCGGTGGACCAGGCTGGCGGCGAGGTCGCGGTCGGTGGGCGTGTAGAGCTGGAAGAAGCCGGGGGTGTCGCCGAACTCGGCCGCGACCTGCTCCAGCGGGTCGACGGTGAGGGTGGAGGCGACCATCGGCACGCCGGTCCGGGCGGCGGCCCGGGCGGTGGCGAGGTCCCCGTGGCCGTCCTGGGCGCACAGGCCGATCACCCCGACCGGCGCCATGAACAGCGGCGACGGCAGCCGCAGCCCGAACAGCTCCACCGACAGGTCCCGCTCCTTCGCGCCGACCATCATCCGCGGGTAGAGGCCCCAGCGCTCGAAGGCGGCGACGTTCGCCCGCTGGGTGGACTCGTCCCCGGCCCCGCCCGCGACGTACGACAGCACCGACGGCGGCAACGCGGCCTGCGCCCGGGCCTCCAGCTCCGCGAAGGTCATCGGCATCGTCGGCAGCACGCCGCCGAGCCCGTTGAGGTAGATCTCGTTCTGGTAGTCACCGAAATGCTGCGCCATGATGCGCGGGCCTTCCTGTCGGTGTTCGGGGCAACGGTCGCGAAGGTACCCCGGGCGCGCCGTCCTTGGGGCGGGTGGTGGGGGTGGGGGCCGGGTGGGGTGGCGGGGCTCGGTGGAGGGGCGTGACGGCCCCATTCCCATGGGCATGTTCATGCTCTAGCTTGTTGGTGGTGGTCGATCTCGCTAGTGATCCTTGGGGAGGATGGAAACCATGCGTCCCATCGCGAACAAGCACCACGCAGAGGCCTGGAACGGTGAGGAAGGCGCCCATCGGGCGGAGAATGCGGACCGGTACAACGCGATCGTGGAGGCCTTCAACGAGGATCTGTTCCGGGGGGCCGCGATCGGCCCCGGGGACCGGGTGCTCGACGTGGGCTGCGGCACCGGGCAGGTCGCGCTGCTGGCCGCCCGGCAGGCGGCCGGCGGGCAGGTGCTCGGAGTGGACCTGTCGGTGGCGTCGCTGGCGCGGGCCCGCGCCGACGCCGCCGAACAGGGCGTCGGGAACGTCGAGTTCGCGGAGGGGGACGCGCAGGTCTACCCGTTCCCCGACGGCGGGTTCGACGTCGCGCTGAGCCGGGGCGGGTGCCTGTTCTTCTCGGACCCGGTGGCCGCGTTCGCCAACATCCGGTCCGGGCTGCGGGAGGGCGGCCGGCTGGTGTTCATGGTTCCGCAGGCGGGGTCGGCCGACAGCCCGATCGCGCGGGCCACGTCGGCGCTCGTTCCGCTGATGCGGATCCCGGCGCCCACCGCCCAGGGCATGGACTCGCTGCTGGAGCCGGACCGCATCCGCGAGGTGCTCGGCGGGGCCGGGTTCGACGGCGTGGAGATCGCGCCGGTCCGGGCGCTGATGAACTTCGGCCAGGACGCCGACGACGCGGCCGAGTTCATCCTCGGCCAGGGCGGTGTGCGGATCAACCTCAAGGACGCGGACGACGCGGTCGTCGAGCAGACGCGGCAGGGGCTCAAGGACGGGCTGCTGGGCCACGAGACGGCGGAGGGCGTGCTGATCCCCGGGGACGTCTGGCTGGTCAGCGCCGTCCGCCCCTGAGGCCGGAGGCGATGGCGAGGCCCCCGGACCCGGCTTGTGGGTCCGGGGGCCTCGGCCTTGGCCGGCACGGCTACGGCTACGGCTATGGCTACAGCTACGGTTACGGCTACCCGCGGGCCGACCGGGCCAGCAGGGCCTTCTCGTCGACCTTGCCGTTGAGGGTGAGCGGGAGTTCGGGCACGGGCAGGTACACGGTCGGCACCATGTAGGCCGGGAGGGTGCGCGCGAGTGAGTCGCGCACGGTCTCCACGGGCACGGCCTCCTTGAGCACGAGGTGGGCGACCAGTCGCGGCGCGGGCGGGGCGGTGTCGAGCAGCACATGGCAGTCGAGGACCCCGGGCAGGCCGCGGAGTGCGGTCTCCACCTCGCCCAACTCGATCCGGTAGCCGTTGAGTTTGGTCTGCCGGTCCAGTCGGCCGAGGTAGACCAGGTCGCCGTCGGCGGTGCGGAGCACCTCGTCGCCGGAGCGGTACCAGCGGCGGCCGGGCTCCACGTCCTCCCGGAACCGGGCCGCCGTCATCGCGGGGTCGCCCAGGTAGCCGAGCGCCAGTCCGGCCCCGGAGACCAGCAGTTCACCGGGGGTGCCGTCGGGGACCGGCCGCAGCTGCTCGTCGACGACGCGGACCTCCAGGTCCGGGAGCGGCCGGCCGATGGTGCCGGGGCCGCCGGCCTCGGCGTCGCGCGGCGACAGCCTGGCGCAGGTCACGTGCACGGTGGTCTCGGTGATGCCGTACATGTTGATCAGCTCGACCGCGTCCCCGGCCAGGGCGTACCACGGGCGCAGCGCGCCGGGGTCGAGCCGCTCCCCGCCGAGGACCACCCGGCGCAGCGCCAGCCGGCGCGTCTGCTCGGGGGTGAGGACGGTGCACAACTGCCGGAAGGCGGACGGGGTCTGGTTGAGGACGGTGACCGCCCGGTCGCCGAGGAACCGCGCGAAGTCGGCGGGCGTGCGCCTGGTCCCGGGCGGCACGATCTCCAACCGGCCGCCGTGGAGCAGGGGGCCGAACAGCTCCCACACCGAGAAGTCGAAGGCGGGGGAGTGGAACAGGCACCAGACGTCGTCCGGGCGGAAGTCCAGGTGCCGCGCGCAGGAGCGGAAGAGCCGCAGCACGTTGTGGTGACTGACGACCACGCCCTTGGGGACGCCGGTCGAGCCGGAGGTGAAGATGACGTAGGCGGGGGACTCCGGGTGCGGCTCCGCGGGGGCGAACGGCGGGCCTGCGGGGACGAGCGGCGGAAGGCCGTCGGCGGCCGCCATCGCCTCGGAGATCCGGACCGGCCGGACGCCGGGCAGCGCGGGCAGTCCGGGGAGCACCTCGTCCTCCGCGAGGAGCGGCAGGGCGAGGAACTGTTCGAGGATCCGGCGCATGCGCTCCGGCGGGCTGTCGGGGTCGACGGGGACGTAGGCCTTGCCGGCCCGCAGGACGGCCAGCACGGCGGTGACCAGGTGGAGCCCCGGCCGGAGCGCCAGGCCGACGTACGGGCCGCGGGCCGTCCGCCGGAGGTGGGCGGCCAGGCTGCCGGACACGGCGTCGAGTTCGGCGTAGGTCAGCTCCCGGTGGCCGTCGCGGACGGCGACGCGGTCGGGGTGGTCGGCGGCGGCGCGTCGGAAGGCGGCGTGGAGGGACGTCGGCGCGGTGCCTGGCTCTTCGGGTGCAGCGGACAACGAGGACTCCTTCGGGAAGGCGGCCCGGTTCGTATTTCACCGGTATTTCGACGTCTTTGCTGGTCAGCGAGCCCGTGGTGATTGTAGTTCGGGCCGGTGGCCGTCGTCTCGGGTTTGACGCGACGGGAATCGCTTCCGGTGGCATCGGTGACACCGGGAACGGCGGTGACCCGTGGGGTTCCTGACGGCTCCTGAGCGGGGGAGGGTTAGCCGGGTGTGCCGGGTGGTGGGGGATGTATCGGGATTGACTGACATGGTCATGAATGTTAATCTATTGAAGATCATGGAACTGGCGAGTCGTGAACCGCCCTTCTGGTCCGACCGTCGTACTTCATTTGCTATCGGATTTCCGGCACCTGTCGAATCCTGAGCGAAAGTGGGGTCATGGGGTCATGAAGGTGTGGATCAACGGCGAGCTGTTCGATCCGGAAGAAGCTTCGATATCGGTGTACGACCACGGCCTGATCGTGGGCGACGGCGTCTTCGAGACGGTCAGAGCCAGTCACGGCCGACCCTTCGTCCTGACCCCCCACCTGCAACGCCTGGCGCGCTCCGCCGAGGGCCTCGGGCTCCCCGCCCCGGACCTGGACGCCGTCGAACGCGGCGTCCGGGACGTGCTCGCCGGGGCCCCCGCGTGGGCGGTCGGCTGGATCCGGATCACGCACACCAGCGGCGTCGGCCCGCTGGCCTCGAACCGCGGCGACCAAGGGCCCACCACCGTGGTGGCCGTCGCCGAGGGATGGTCGTTCCCGGCCCCCGCGGACGTCGCCGTGGTGCCGTGGCCCCGGTGCGAGAACGGCGCCCTCGTCGGCCTCAAGACCACGTCGTACGGCGAGAACGTCAAGGCCCTGGACCACGCGCGGCAACGGGGGGCCGGCGAGGCGGTCTTCGCCAACCTGGCGGGGAACCTCTGCGAGGGCACGGGGAGCAACGTCTTCGTGGTCGTGGACGGGAGGCTGAGGACCCCGCCGCTCTCCTCCGGGTGCCTGGCCGGAATCACCAGGGAACTCGTCCTGGAATGGTCCGGTGGTGAGGAGGCCGACCTGCCGATCGAGCAGTTCGGGAATTGCGAGGAGGCATTCCTGACCTCCACCACGCGGGACGTCCAGCCGATTCGACTGGTGGACGGAAAAGCGCTCCCGACGGCACCCGGACCGGTCACCGCCCGGGTGCGGGAAACCTTCGCCGAACGCAGCGCGAAGCTGCTGGAATCCTCCTAGAACCCCTCCGTCCGACAAGGCGTTCCACCCCGGGAAACGGTGTTCCGTCCCCGCCGCCGACCCGGGTGACATTCGCGCGCAGAAATACCGCCAAGGCGTTCCGGCAGAACTCGCCGCGAACTCCGTCGGCATGCCCGTTCCTTCGTCAGCGCCGGAGCTCGGCCGAGGAGAGAGAATGCGACTGCCTGGCCGTGGAACGAGTCATCCGTTCTTCGTGGATGCCGTCCTCGCACACGCCCGCCGGGATCCCGACCGGATCGCGGTGGAGTCCGACGGGGGCCGGCTGACCCACCGGGAGCTGGCGGTCCGGAGCGGAGAGCTGGCCGCCGTCCTGCGCGGCGCGGGCGTCGTCCCGGGCGACCGGGTCGCCATGATCGTCGGCCGTGGGGTGGGGATCGCCGTGGCGCTCCTGGCGACGCTGCGGGTCGGTGCGGTGTACGTGCCGATCGACGTCTCGTGGCCGGACAACCGGATCCGCACGATCCTGGCGGACGCCCGGGCCTCGGCCGTCGTCTGCGACGAGGACAACGGGCGGCGGGACTGCTTCCCCTCCGGGCAACTGCTGCTCGGCGTCGGCGACCACGAGGCCGACAGCGCAACGGACTTCACGGTGGCGGACTTCACGCCGCCGGACTTGACGGTGGCGGACTTCACGCCGGACGGCTCCCACCCGGCGTACATGATCTACACCTCGGGGAGCACCGGCCGTCCGAAGGGCGTCGTGGTGCCGCACGGGGCGCTGGCCGCCCGCCTGGGGGCCTTCGAGCACGTCTTCCGGCTGAGCGGGCGGGACCGCTTCCTCGCCCAGTCCTCGGTGGCGTTCGACGCCAGCATCCTCGACCTGTTCCTGCCGCTGGCCCTCGGCTGCCGGACCTTCATCGCCTCCGACGCCCAGCGCCGCGATCCCGACGAGGTGCGGGCCCTCCTGGAGTCCCGCTCGCTGAACGCCACCTTCGCCACGCCGACCCAGTGGCGCTCCCTCGTCCTGGTCGGCTGGCAGGGCGGCCACGACATGCGGATGCTGTCCAGCGGCGAGGCGATGCCGCCCTCGCTCATGGAACAACTCGCCCGGCGCGGAACGGTGTTCAACGCCTACGGGCCCACCGAGGCGACGGTCGTGGTGTCGGTGGCGGACCTGCGCGCCGGGGACGCCGTGCACCTGGGCACGCCGCTCCCGGAGGTGGAGCTGAGCATCGAGGACGAGGACGGGACTCCCGTCACCGAACCCGGACGGGCGGGCGAGCTCTTCATCGGCGGCCCGCACCTGGCGACCGGGTACTGGAACAACCCGGAGCTGACGGCGGAGAAGTTCGCCGGCGGCCGGTACCGGACCGGCGACCTCGCCTCCTGGAACGCCGACGGCTGCCTGCTGTACCACGGCCGGGTCGACGACCAGGTGAAGGTGCACGGCCACCGGATCGAGCTCGGGGAGATCGAGGAGGCCGCGCGCTCGCTCGGGCTCGTCGACGAGATCAAGGTCGTCGTGGACGACGGGGACCCGGTACGGCTGGTGGCGTTCTACACCCCGGCGGGACGGACCCCGGCCGAGGTCCGGGCCGCGCTGGCCACCGAACTCCCGGGGTACATGGTGCCTGCGGTGTGGACCGAGGTGGCGGCGCTGCCGCAGGGGACGACCGGAAAGGTGGACCGGCAGGCCCTGTTGGCACTCCTCGACCGGCGCACGACCGGCGGCACCACAGCCGGAACCGCGCACGAACCCGCAGCCGAACCCGCAGCCGGAACCGCGCAGGAACCCACCGGCAAAGGGCCCGCCGCCGTCGAGGCGGCGCTGCTGGACATCTGGCGGGACGTCCTGGACGAACCCGGCCTGACCGCGGAGAGTGACTTCTTCGCCAGCGGCGGCAACTCGGTGCTCGCCGTCCGCACCGTGAGCCGGGCCCGGGAGGCCGGCATCTCCTACCGGATGTCGGCGCTGTTCGCGAACCCGACCGTCCGGGAGCTGGTGACGACCGGCCTGGCGGTGCCCGAGGCCGCCCCGGGGGAGGGCCGGGCACCGGCCGGGGCCCCGGAACGCTTCGCCCAGCTGCCGAACGCGGAACAGCTGCTGCGCGGCGGCGGGTTGGACGTCGCGCGGGTGCAGGACGCGTACCCGCTCAGCTCCGTCCAGGAGGGCATGCTGGTGCGGTCGCTCACCGCGCCGGAGAGCGGGGACTACCTGATCCGCATCCTGTGCGACCTGCGCGGGGAGTTGGACCAGGAGGCCTTCCGCCGGGCGTGGGAGGAGGAGGTCGCGAGTCAGGACCTGTTGCGGTCGGTGTTCGCGTGGCACGGTCCGTTCCCCTTCCAGGCCGTACTCGCCGGGCCCGTCCTGCGCTGGGAGGCCCATGACTGGCGGGAGTTGGGGCGGCGGGCCGCCGAGGAGGCCTACCAGGAGCTGAGCGCGGCCCGCTTCGAGGAGGGGCTGGAGTTCGACGCGGCACCGCCCCTGCGGCTCGACCTGATCGACTTCGGCGCAGGGGCCGCCCGGCTCCTGCTCACCTTCCACCACCTGCTCCTCGACGGCCTGAGCATCCCGCTGCTGCTCCGACGGGTCCTGCGCCGGTACGACGGGGACCCGGCCGTCGCGGGGGAGCCGGTCCTGCGGTTCGGCGAGTACGTGTCCTGGACCCGCCGCCCCGCCGGAGAGCCGACGCAGGCGTTCTGGCGGGACCACCTGGGCGGGAACGGCACGGAACCGGCTGTGTCCCTGGTGGCCGACCGACCGGAGGGCGGTGCCGACGGCGGCCACGGCCACGGGGCCGACGGCGCGCACCTGTCGACCGCCCTGCACCTGGACCCGGACCGCTGGGCCGCCGCCGTCCGGCGCTGTCGCCGGGCCGGGATCACGCCGAGCAGCCTCGTGCAGGCCGTCTGGTGCCGGGTGGCGCAGGCCTACACCCAGGCCGACCGGGTCGTCTTCGGCCTGACCCAGGGCGGGCGCGGCCTCCAGCCGGCCGGGGCGCAGGAGGCGGTGGGCACCTTCGTGGTCACCGTGCCGGTCGCGGTCGTCCCGGGCGCCCACGACTCGCTGACCGCGGTCGCCCGCTCCGTGCAGGAGGTCAACGCCCGGACGGCGGAGCTGGACCACGTTCCGCTCAAGGACCTCCAGCGGATGGCGGGGGCGGGCCCGGACCGCCCGCTCTTCGACTGCCTGCTCTCCTTCGACCGGGAATGGACCCCGCTCACCGTCGGGC